>DASUFX010000095.1:0-6803 GCA_036274355.1 Kofleriaceae bacterium
GCCGATACGACAACCAGAACGACGGCGACGATCAGCCAGGTCCGACCGCCGCCGCTGGGTTGTCCGGTCATGGCCCGTAATGCGACCGGGTGCGGCTTACTAGGACGTTCGCCTGGAGGTGCGACGCCCAGCTTCGTGCCACCGTGCGTGCTCGCAGCAGGGCGCAAGCCCGCGGCAGAATTGGCCGACAGCGCCGGCGAGCTTGGCGTTTGCGAAAACGTACCGGGGTTAGTTTCGGCGTCCGAAACTCGGACCTGGTTCGGACGCGGCTGCGACAGCGCTGGCGTGCTCGGGCGGAGCAATGGTTGCGAGCCGCGACCCGGCGGCTGCGACGGTGCGCGCTCGCGCGGCCCCTCGTCCACCGTCGGTAACCCGGTCCGCGGCGTCGCGACGTTCGCCTGTACCGGCGGGATGCTGACCTCGAGGCCGATCACCGAGGTCGACGGGACCGCCGTGCGGGCGCGCTTGAGCACCGCGTGCACGGCCGCGAGCGACGGTCGCTTTTCCTTGTCGAGCGCGAGCATCGCTTCCACGAGCTGTGCGAGCTCTTGCGGCGGCTTCGCCTTCGCCATGATCGCTTCGCTGATTGTCTTGCCACCGAGCTCGAACGTGCCGTCGCTGTAGCGCCTCGGCCGTTCGCCGACGAGGATCTCGAATGCGAGCACGCCGAGCGCGAAGACGTCCGTCCGCGTGTCGACGCCGGCCGGTCCCTTCAGCTGCTCGGGCGACATGTAATCGGGCGTGCCGAGCTGCGCGCCCGTCGCAGTCCGGTATGCGCGCACCATCGACGCGGTTGGCAACAGTTTCGCGAGCCCGAAGTCGAGCAGCTTGCACTCGGTGCGTCCTGCGTGCTCGACGAGAAACACGTTGTCGGGTTTCAGATCGCGGTGGATGAAGCCCTTGTCGTGGGCAGCTGCGAGCGCCGACGCGACCTGGTCGATCACGTGCAACGCCTCACCGACGAGCAGCGGTCCGCGCTTGACCCGTTTGCGCAGCGACTCGCCTTGCAACAGATCCATCACGAGATAACTGCGGCCATCGGGCAACGCGCCGTACGCGAAGATGTCGACGATGTTCGGATGACCGATCTGATTCACCGATCGCGCTTCCTGCACGAAGCGCTCGACGGTCGCAGGATTGTTCGACAACGACGGCTTGAGCACTTTGATCGCCGCGCGCTTGCCGATCACCGGATGCGTCGCGCTGAACACGACGCCCATTCCACCGCGGCCGAGCTCGCCATCGATCACGTAGCCGCCGACGTCGACACCGATCAACGCCGCCGCTTCCTCCTGCAGATCGTCGACGGGAAGTGAAGGCCCACCGTCCGCGATCGTGTCCGGTCCGTCCGCCTCCACGAACCAAAGTGTAGGTCAAAGCGTCCGGAGAAATGCGATCAATGCGTCGCGATCCGCGCGTGACGCCGTGCGGAATGCTTCGCGTGCAGACATCGCCTCACCGCCGTGCCACAAGATCGCCTCGGGCAGTGTGCGCGCGCGCCCATCGTGCATGAACGTTGCGGTCGGGAGTACGGTCTGCGTGAGGCCGATGCCCCACAACGCTGGTGTGCGCCACTCGACACCCTCAGCGAGGAAATCGGGACGCGCATCGGTGAGCCGATCGCCCACGTCGTGGAGCAACAGATCCGTATACGGATGAATGCGCTGCCTGCCGACGAGCCCGATCGGATGCGGACCGGTCGTGTGCGTCGGCACGTGGCAGCTCGCGCAACCGAAATCGTCGAACAAGTCGCGGCCGCGTGACGCGGCAGCATCGCGCGGAGCAGCCACCGGTACGCCGACGATCGACGCGAAGAACACGGTGTCGTCGAGTTGTTCGTCGTTGACGTCGCGGTTGCCGTCGACCTCCGGGAACACGTAGCTGGTCAGTCCCATGTCGTTTACGAATGCGCCGGGCACCTGGATCGCCAGCCGCGACGTATTTGCTTTCCAGCCGAACCGGCCGACGACGGTCGCTTGCTGGACCGGATCCCACACCTCGTTGAGCTTGCCGGAGATGCCATCGCCGTCCGCATCGTCGGGATCGGCAAGCGCGCGCAGATCCGCTTCCGGAATCGCTTCGAGCAAGCCGAGACCGATCAGCGGCGGCGCGATGCGATACGAAAACCGCGTGTTCGCGGGCAGCAGATCGCCCATCGGCGTGCGGATGTCCACGCGGGGCTCGCGCATGTCGACGAGCTCGCCGTCGTCGTACATCACCTGCGAATCGATCCACGTCAGCGTCACCCGTACCTCGGCGAGACCGACGGTCGCGTGATCCTGCAATTGCGTGCCGAAGCCAGGCACCGGAATCGGACCGCCCGGATCGCCGGGCTCGCCTTCATTCAAGCTGACGCGAACCAGCGCCTGCGACGTTGGCTCCATGCCGCCGATCTGCGACATGCCGCGCCCGTTGCCGCCGTGGCAGCCGAGGCACGCACTGTTGTTGAACAGCGGCCCGAGCTTTGGCACCTCCCACACGAAATCGAACGGACTGCGGCCCGCTTGGTAGCGTGCGCGATCCGCTTCGGTCGCATTGGCGGCGGGCTGCCGAAACGCAAGCCGCGTGCGATCGTCGACGGTAGTGTCACCACCCTGGCGATCTTCGCCGGGCAGATTGTCACCGCACGCGATGACGGAGACGAGCGCCGAGATCCAAAGGGCAAACCACCCGCGGTTCACCCGCCAAGGATACAGCGACCGCGAGCCGACTACACCAGCTTCTCGTTCGCGACGAGCTGCTCGTACGTCTCGCGCGTGCGAATCACCGAATAAGTCGCACCGCTGACGAGGACTTCGGGCGCGCGCGGCCGCGTGTTGTAGTTCGAGGCCATCGCGGAGCCGTACGCACCGGCGGCGCCGATCCAGAGCAGCTCGCCTTGCTCGAGTGCGGGCAGCTCGCGATCGCGCGCGAAGAAGTCGCCGGTCTCGCAGATCGGGCCGACGATGTCGGTCGCGGTGACGGGACGCTCGGGATTCTTCACCGGCTTCATCGGATGATGTGCCTGATACAGCGCGGGCCGCATCAGGTCGTTCATCGCCGCGTCGACGATCGTGAAGTGCTTCGCTTCGTTGTGCTTGCGGAACAGCACGCGCGTCACGAGCGCGCCGGCCTGGCCGACGATCACGCGGCCGGGCTCGGTGAGCACCTTGATGCCGAGCGACGTCAGCGGTTGCAGCGCCGCGCGCACCGCCTTGCCGTACTCGGCGGGGCTCGTGATCGTTTCGCCCTTGCCGTAGTCGATGCCGAGGCCACCGCCGATGTCGACGTGCTCGAGCTTGATGCCGTCGCTGGCAAGCGCTTGCACGAGATCGACGAGGCGCGCGATCGCGTCGACGAACGGTGACGTCTTCGTCAGCTGCGAACCGATGTGGAAGTCTACGCCGGCAACCTGCAGGCCCTTCGCCTTCGCGGCGTCGCGGAACAGCTGGCGCGCCTCGGCGACCGAGACGCCGAACTTGTTCTGCTTGAGGCCCGTCGAGATGTACGGGTGCGTCTGCGCGTCGACGTCCGGGTTGACGCGGATCGAGATCTTGGCGCGCTTGCCAATCGCCTGCGCGACGCGATCGAGCGCGATCAGCTCTTCGCCCGACTCGACGTTGAAGCAGCCGATGCCGGCTTCGAGCGCGGTCTTCATCTCTGCATCGGTCTTGCCGACGCCGCTGAAGATGACGCCGTCCGGATCGCCACCGGCACGCAGCCAGCGATACAGCTCGCCGACCGAGACGATGTCGGCGCCGGCGCCGAGCTGGACCAGCACACCGAGCACGCCGAGCGTCGAGTTCGCTTTGACCGCGTAACAGACTTCGTGCGGAACACCTTCGAGTGCAGCGTCGAACGCGCGATACGCACGCTCGATCTCGCTCCGGCTGTAGACGTAGACCGGCGTGCCGACCTCCTCGGCAATCTTCGCCAGTGCGACGTCTTCGCAGTAGAGCTCGTTGTTGCGGTACTGAAACGGACCCATAGGTCCGCTGTTCTAGCCCAACTCGCGCTCGATGCGGGCGATTTCCGCCAGAACCCGATTCCGTGCCGGGCCACCGACGACGTCGCGCCGGTCGACGGCACGCGCAGGATCGAGCCATGAGGCCACGTCGGTGTCGAACGCCGCGTGGGCAGCGCGCAGCGTCTCGAGATCGAGCGCCGCCAGCTCGACGCCACGCTCGCTCGCGACTCGCACGAGATGGCCAGCGATGTCGTGCGCTTCGCGAAACGCGACGCCCTTGGTGACGAGATAATCGGCGACCTCGGTCGCGACCAGATGGCCGGCGTCGATGGCGGCGCGCATGCGCTGCGTGTCGAACGTGAGGCTCGCGATCATGCCGCGCGCGATCTGCAGGCATGCGAGCACGGTCTCGACGGCGTCGTAGAGTGGCTCCTGCGTCTCTTGCAGATCCTTGTTGTACGCGAGCGGCAATCCCTTCACGACGGTGACGAGCGCAACCCACGATCCGATCACGCGCCCGCTCTTGCCGCGGATCAGCTCCGCGAGATCGGGGTTCATCTTCTGTGGCATCAGCGAGCTGCCCGAGCAGTACGCCTCGCCGATCTTCGCGAAGCCAAACTCCTGCGACGTCCACAGCACGAGCTCTTCGCCGAGCCGCGAGAGATGGACTTGCGCGAGCGCGCACGCCGCGACCAGCTCGATCGCGAAGTCGCGATCGCCGACGGCATCGAGCGAGTTGGTGGTGACCTCGGAGAAGCCGAGCGCACGCGCGGTGTGCTCGCGATCGATCGGCAGCGTGGTCGCGGCGAGCGCACCCGAACCGAGCGGCGAGGCATCTGCGCGATGAGCGGCGTCGGCGATGCGGCCGCGATCGCGATCGAGCATCGCTTCGTATGCGAGCAGGTGATGCGCGAGGCGAACCGGCTGCGCGCGTTGCAGATGCGTGTAGCCAGGCAGCAGCGTGTCGACGTGCTGCTTCGCTTGTGCGATCAGCGCGCGGCGAACGTCGTCGATCGCATCGATCAGTTTCTCGGCGGCGCTCAGCGCATAGAGTCGCAGGTCGGTCGCGACTTGATCGTTGCGGCTGCGCGCGGTGTGAAGGCGGCGGCCGGCGTCACCGATCTCTTCGATCAGCCGCGCCTCGACGTTCATGTGGACGTCTTCGAGTGCTTCGTCCCACGCGAGCTCGCCGTTTGCGAGCCGTTGTTCGACGCGGCGCAGCCCGTCCACGATCGCCTTCGCGTCGGCCGCGGAGATGATGCCTTGCGCGGCGAGCATCTCGGCGTGCGCGATCGAGCCGGCGACGTCGTGCGGGAGTAAGCGCTTGTCGAAGTCGACCGACGCGTTGACGGCGGCGGCGACAGGATCGAGCGCTCCTTCGAACCTTCGTCCTCGTGCGCCTTTCGGTCCGGACATCGCGCGCAGTATAAAGCCGCCCGGAGGGACCCATGGCGCAACGAGTGACGTTTCCAGCGGCAACAGGCGAAGCATCCGGCATGCTGTTTCTGCCCGACGGTGGCGACAAACGAGGCGGAGTCGTCCTCATTCACGAGTGGTGGGGCCTGAACGAGCAGATCGAGTCGCTGTGCGAGAAGTGGACGCGCGAGGGCTTCGTCGCGTTCGCGCCGGACCTCTATCACGGCAACGTCGTGCCGATTGGCCACGCGAAGGAAGCCGAGGCAGCGATGATGGCGCTCGACTTCCCCAAGGCGCTGCAAGAAATCACAGGCGCGGTCGCGTATCTGAAGAGTCATCCGCGCTGCAACGGCAAGGTGGCGGTCACCGGCTTCTGCATGGGTGGCGCGCTCAGCTTCGCGACCGCGACGACGGTGCCGGGGCTCGCGGCCGTCGTTCCGTACTACGGGCTGCCGCCGAGCGCGGATTGGTCGCGCGTCGATGCGCCGATCCAGGCGCACTTCGCGATCGAGGACGACTGGGCAACCGTCGACGGTGCGAAGGCCGTGCAAGAGCAGCTCGCGAAGTACAAGCGGCCGATGGAGCTGCACGCGTACGCGGCGAAGCACGCGTTCTGCAACGACCGTCGGCCCGAGGTCTACAACGCCGAGGCGTGCGCGCAGGCGTGGCAGCGGTCCGTCGAGTTCGTACGCGCGTATACGTAGCCATCCGCGATGTCGGCACTCAGTCCGCCTCGACGGAGATTTCTCCGAGGAGCGCAGACACTCCTCCGTGCAAACAGAGGAATCATCCTGCCGTCGCAGGTACGTCACGGCCCAATGCTTGCGCCGTCAACGGGTGACCATAGGATGCCAGCATCATGATGACAGCCATGCCGCAGCCGATGACGAACCACAACATGGGGATGCCGATGATGCCGATGATGAACCCGATGATGGGCAACATGATGAGCCCCATGATGGGTATGAACCCCATGATGGGCATGAACCCCATGATGGGCATGATGAACCCGATGATGGGCATGATGCCGATGATGATGCCGATGATGGGCATGGGCATGCCGATGATGTGCAACATGACGATGGAGATGGGGAAGGACGGCATGATCTGCAAGATGATGCCGATGGACATGGCTCAGATGGACATGATGAAAGAGCGCATGTCGCAGATGATGAACATGATGAAGATGGGTATGCCGTGCATGATGATGTGCGGTGGCATGCCGATGATGATGGGTAGCGCGTCGTAAGCTGACCGCGATCACAAGCGAGAGAGCCGCCACGTGCGGCTCTTGTCGCTTTCGGCTCAGGTCGCCGGCGGTGAGATCTGGCCACCGCCCGTCGAGGTCGCGCGATAGAGCTTGATGATGCCGGCGCCGCCGCCGCCACCACCGCCCGCGCCAGGTGTCGTGCACGTTCCGCTACACATGGATGCGCCGGGT
>DASUFX010000096.1:0-8269 GCA_036274355.1 Kofleriaceae bacterium
AGCACGACGAGCGCTCCCTCGGATGTCCACGCAGCATCGCGCACGCCGGGGAATCCGACGCTCCACACGCTCTGACCGCGCGCATCGAGCAACATCAAGCGACTCTTGCCGACGGCGGCGATCTGCGTGCCGGTCGGGCTCGGCCGCAGCGTCCAGCCGGTCATGCCGGTGATGCGCTGCTCGCCTTCGGAACCGTGCACGACGATCGTGTCGGCGTCGACGCGCAGGTAGATCCGGCCCGCGCGATCGATCGCTTCGAGATTTCCGGTCAGCTCCGTCGGTGCAGGCTGCGCCGCGGCCAGATCGCGAATCGCGCGCACAGAGACGGCACCTTTGCGCGCGCGCGTGAGCAGCGCGATGTTGCCACCCGCGAGCGCCGGATCGAGCAGCGTGACGTCACTGCCGGGCGCGGTGAGCATGGTCTCGTCGGTGAACTTGCGGGTCGCAGGATCGAAGCGCGAGAACGTGATCTTGTTGCCGCGTTCGGCTGCCATCAGCTTCGTCGCCGGCTCGTAGTGCAGCGCACCCGCGGACGGCCAGCGCTGGAGCTCGGTCTTGCGCTCGAGATCGAACAGCGCGATGCGCGGCGTGCTGTGGCCGCGAAGCGTCGGTCGCGCGTTCGGATCTTCGAGCCAGTCGGGGTCGATGCCATTCGATACGTTGACGACCGGCTCGCCCCAATCGGTCGCAGTGAACTTGATCAGCGCGAGGTCCTTCGCGAACGGAATCGTCTCCAGCGCGGGCACACGTTTGTCGACGCGCACGTTGTCGTCGAGCAGGGTCGCGACCGAGCCGATTGTCGCGACGACGCCGACCGGCGAGCTCTTCACGCCTTTCGCGCGACTCGTGCGATAGCCCAGAAAGCGCACCTGACTCGGCGAGCTCGCTGTGTTCATCGTCGCGATCGCGATCTCGTGACCCGAGAACGCGATCACGTTGTTGTCGGTCACGACCGGGTGCTCCATCGCGACGAACTCGAGCGCGTAGTTGCTGCCACCGACGACGCCGACCTCGTTCCCGTTCGGCGTCCACCACTGCAGCTCGCTCAGCTCGAAGTCGTTGAACGCGAACACGAGTCGCGATCCCATGAAGCCAGCCGGGAATCCTTCGGGCGCCTTGTCGTCGCGCGCGAACGTTGACGACTTACCGGTCTCCAGATCCACGAGCATGTGCTCGCCACGCGAGTTGCTGAACGTGACGAGCCGCTGATGGTCCGGGCTCAAGAACACGTGCTCGAGATTGATCGCGAGCTTCGGCGTGATGTCGCTCCACGCGAGCGCGTCGGCGGCGACCCAGTGACCGCGCATACCTTCCTTCGTGCGCACGAGCGCGAGCGTGCGACCGCCGCGGTGCAGAAGCTTCATGACGTGCTCGCCGGGAGGCGGCACGAGCTTGCCCGCCTCCTCGCCGTGCCGATCGAATTGCACGAGCGTCTGGTCGCGGCGGAGCGCGAGGAAACCGTCGCCGTTCTCGATCACTGCGTCGAAGCCCGGCTCGGGCGACAGCTTGACATCGGCGGTGAGCTCGCCGTTTGCGGTCACCGCGACGATCTCGACGCCACCACTTTCGTCGCGTGCTGCGATCGCGAACCGATCGCCATCGCGCTCGACCACCGCTTCGACCGGCATTCCGAGCGGTAGCACCCACGGCTCGCTCTTGCCGTCGAGCGTCGGCCATAGCCGCGCGTGATTCGATTCATCGATCGAGACGACCGCGCTGCCGTCCTCGGTGGCAAACACTGCCGCGATCGGCACGCCGGGGCGCGCGTGCCACAGCGGAACCGGCTGCGCAGGCTTGGCGGAAGCGGGAGCGACCGGCGCGCCAAACGGAAGCGGCTCGGCGACCTGCGGGGCCGCACTAGACACACCGGCGGGCGGTGCAGTTGCAGCGGGAGCCGCGTCTTTCTGCGGCTGGTTACATGCAACGAGGCAAATGGGCCAAACCCAGCGCATTGTGCGTCAAACGCACGACACCGCTGGGTTGTTCTACGTTTCGTCGATTTTCAGTAGCTCTTTGCCCACACGACGCGCTGCTTGCTCGGCTTGCCCGTGAACGGGCACGTTCCGGGCTCGGCGGTGATGCCGAGAACGCTGTCCGCGCGGTCGACGATCGGAATGCACCGAACGGTGACCTTGAGGTCGTCTTTGATCTTCGCTTCGAGCGCGGGGTCACCATCGAAGTGCGTGAGCGCGAAGCCGGCATGGATCGGCGTCGGATCGTTCTCCCGCTTCTTCGGCGGGTCGGCGAAGAACGCGTAGAACTCTTCCTTCGTGTCGATCACCCGCGTGTGCTCCTTGCGGAACGTACGCGCGCGCTCGAACAGCGCGGTCTGGATCTCGTCGAGGATGCCGCCGACCTTCGCGATGAATTCAGCGCGTGGCATCGACGACTTCTCCTTCGCGCCCTTGTCGCGACGCCCCATGAACACGCTGTCCTGATCGATGTCGCGCGGGCCAACCTCGAGGCGAATCGGCACGCCTTTCTTGATCCAGTCCCACGCCTTGCCGCCACCGCCGACGTCGCGATCGTCGAGCTGCGCGCGGATCGGCGCGCCGGCGTACTGCTGCGATTCGAGATCTTTCTTGAGCGCCTTGCACCAGTCGAGCACGCGCTGGCGATCCTCCGGCTTGCGCGTGATCGGCATGATCACGACGTGCGCGGGCGCGAGCTTCGGCGGGCAGATCATGCCGTCGTCGTCGGCGTGGGTCATGATCATGCCGCCGACGAGGCGCGTCGACACACCCCACGATGTCGTCCACGCGTGCTCGAGCTTGTTGCTCTCGTCGGTGAACTGGATACCCGACGCCTTCGAGAAGTTCTGGCCGAGGAAGTGCGACGTGCCGGCCTGCAACGCCTTGCGGTCCTGCATCATGCCTTCGATGCAGTACGTCGACACTGCGCCCGGGAATCGCTCGCCCGCGGTCTTCTCGCCTTGGATGACCGGCATCGCCATGTACTGCTCGGCGAACTCGGCGTAGACGCCGAGCATCTTCATCGTCTCCTCGATCGCTTCGTCCTTCGACGCGTGCGCGGTGTGGCCCTCTTGCCAGAGGAACTCCGCGGTGCGCAGGAACAAGCGCGTGCGCATCTCCCAGCGCACGACGTTCGCCCACTGGTTGATGAGCAGCGGCAGATCGCGATAGCTCTGCACCCACTTCGCGAACGACGCGCCGATGATCGTCTCCGACGTCGGCCGCACGACCAGCGGCTCCTCGAGCTCGCCGACCGGAATCAGCTTGCCGTTGCGCGCTTCGAGCCGGTGATGGGTGACGACCGCGCACTCCTTCGCGAAGCCCTCGACGTGCGCCGCTTCCTTCTCGAGGAACGACACCGGGATGAACAGCGGGAAGTACGCGTTGACGTGGCCGGTGGCCTTGAACATGCCGTCGAGGACGCGTTGGACGTTCTCCCACAGCGCGTAGCCCCACGGCTTGATCACCATGCAGCCACGGACATCGCTGTTCTCGGCGAGGTCGGCAGCCTTGATGACTTCCTGGTACCAGTCCTGGTAGTTGTCCGCGCGCGTCGGCGTGATCGCGGTCTGGGGCTTTGCGTCCTTACTCATCGCCGCGGAGGCATACCATCTGCGCGAGCCAAGGCACAGGCGTGGAGCCCCTCGCGCTCAGCGAATGCGCGCGATTACCGCGCGATCCAGCGTCCCGCTCACGTAGCCCGTCGTCACGATGGAGCCGTCGGCCTGGAGCAGCAAGCCCTGAAGCTCGGTGTCTCCGCTCGTCGGCAGTGTCACCATCCCGCCGCTTCCGAAGCTTTGATCGAGCGTGCCGTCGGCGGCGAGCCGCACGACCACGCCACTGCCGTTCGCTGCGGTCTGTCCGGTCGCGACGATCTTACCGTTCGGCTGGACCTCGACCGCCCAGAACAGCGAGAGCGACGGCACCATGACGAGGCCGCTCTGCCCGAAGCTCGTGCGCAGGGTCCCGTCCGGCCCAGCCCGCGCGCACATCGCGACGCCATTGCCGTCGCCACACGTGACGAGGTCGCCGTCGCCGGCGAGCGCGACGTCATACGCGTTCGTGCTGGCGCCTCCTACCCGCACGAAGCCGCCGCTTGCGAATGCCGCGTCGCGCGTACCGTCGGGGCTGTAGGCCGCGAGCATCGCGCGACCAGCTGTGCGCCCCGAGACGACGAGGTCGCCGCTCGGCATCCGGATCACTGCATTGCATTCGTCGATACCCGTCGAGAAGTCATCGGTGACGACGCCCGACGTCCCGAAGCCGGCGAGCGGCGTACCGTCGAGACCGAGCTCGAGCAAGATGATCTGCGAATTCATCGCGACGTAATCGTGCGTGCCGCACACGACGAGGCGGTCGGCGAGGAATGCGACGCCGCGCGAGGTGTCGTCGAGTTGCAGGCCGCCGATGTCGGTGCGCGAAAAGCCGTTCGTCGCGAACGAGGAAACGAGACGACCGTCGGTATCGAGCAACGCGACCGTGACGTTGTCGAGATCGCCGCTGCCGTCGTTGCCATCGCCGACGAGCGCTGTTCGCCCATCCGCGCCGCGGATCGCTCCGTAGCCGAAGTCGTTGGCGGTCGGGCCGAGGTCGGCGATGCCGCTCGTGCCGTACGTCGTATCGAGTGCACCGGATTGCGTGAACGCGAACACGCCGAAGTAACGCGAGAGGCTCGCGCCCTCGTGAACGCCGACGGCAAAATAGCCACCATCCGCGCGCTCGACGACCGCATAAGGCTGCGAGCCATACATTCCCGCCGGGACGATCGTGACACCGGCGGAACCGAACGTCGCATCGAGCTGGCCGACGGCCTCGACAAAGGGGGCACCGGCGTCGCCTGCGTCAGCGCGGGCGTTATCGCGCACGTCCTCGAAGCCGATGCGTCCGCACCCGCACAACAGGCAGAGGACGAGCGCCCGCATCGTGATCGAGAGTCTCACGATCGCGCTGCGAGAGGGCGTTGATCGACCGCGAGCGCCGCGTCGGCAAGAGGCCTACAGCTCGGTGATTCGCCGAACGAACTTGTTCTTCACGAGCACGGTACCGGTCGCGACGACGGCCGCGAGCACGTACTTGTCGATCGGCGACTTCGGCTCCTGCGCGGTCTCGATCGGCGCCGGCGCACGATATGCGGGGTACGGATCTTCTTCGGGGAACACGGGTTCGGGAATGGCGTCGAGCATGGCTACTACTTCAGGTGGCTAGAGGTGCAGTTGGTTATTGAGAGTTGTCGTCGGTGTTCTTCTCCCACGAGCCGTACATCGAGTTCGCCACGAGGATGAAGTCCTGGCCGAACTTTGCGTACGCGCTCGCGGGCATCTTGCGGATGTCCTGCGTCAGCGCAGGGAAGTCGAGGATGTTGTCGCCGACGAACAGCACGACCTTCAGCGCCGGCAGCGTCGACGGCATCGTGCCGTTCTGCACTGCCATGAAGCGCGGGTTCTTGTCGCTCGTGTCGGTCTTGCACAGGATCTCGTCGTAGACGATGCCCGCGGCCATGAGGTTCGCTTCGGTCTGCGCGCACTCGGTCGCGGCGAGGCGGTTCGACACGAACACGACCTTGCCGCCGAGCTGCTTCACGCTGTGCGTGAAATCGAGGACACCGTCGAGTGGCGACGCCGCTTTGCGATTCACCCAATCGGTCCAGCTGCCCGGCGAATAGCCGAGGCCGAGATCGAGACGCTCTTGCTGATACTGCGAGTTGTTGAGCGTGGTCTCGTCGATATCGAGCACGACGCCCCACGGACCGCTGATGCCCGCCGACACTTTCGCCTGGAGCTTCTCGATCGCGAGGCTGTAGGCCTGCACTACGAGCGCGCGGCGCTCGGCGGAGCGGCGATACCACTTGAGGCCGAGGTCGGTGTCGATCGGCAGCGTCGTGTCACACGTCCCGTTGCACGCCAGCTCGAGGCGCGCCTTCTTGCCGTCGACCGGCGTGGCGGCTTCGCCGAAGCTGACCTCCGCGAGGTAGAAGCCGGGGATCGTGATCGCGAGCTCTTTGATCTTGGACAGCTTGCCGTAGCCGCTGTCCTCGTCCGTCGCGAGCGTCTTCGGGTACGTGCCGTCGGCGAGGCGCGGACCGTAGACCTTGAGCACCGTGTCGAGGCCGGCGCTCGAGCCGCCCTGCTTCACTTCGAGCGACACCTTCGTACCTTCGGCGGCGTAGAACACGTAGCCGCGGCGCGGCACCTTCGTCGACAGCTGAGCATCGGTCGTTCCCGGCTTCACCCGGGCGGTGACCTCGATACCGACGGTGCCATCGGCCTTCTCTTCGCCTTGGATGTCGGCTGCGTCACCCTCCTCGCCGGAGTCAGCGCAAGCCGTCACCAGGGACGCTAGAAGCAGGGCCGCAACCGTCGTCGACGCACGCATCGTGCGCGCGCCCAGTGCAGCGAGCATGCCGCCGCAGTGACGCGGCGGTCTGCCCGCTTACACCATTCAGTGCCGGCAACTGGAGTTGCCGTGGCCAGTCAAACCTGCGAATCGGGCAAGCTTTGCGTCGTCGACGAATCACCCTTTCGGGCGTCGACGACGCAAGCGCTGCACTACGCGAGACCGGCTTGCTTCGCGACCTCGGCCGCGAAGTCGTCCTTCTTCTTCTCGAGACCCTCACCCAGCTCGAAGCGCACGAAGCGGCGGATCTTGATGTTCTCGCCGATCTTCGCGATCAGCTCCTGCTGGAGCTGCTCGATGGTCTTGTCGGGTTCCTTCACGAACGGCTGGTCGAGGAGACAGATCTCCTTCATCCACTTCGTGACCTGACCCTCGGTGATCTTCGCGAGGATGGCGTCGGGCTTGCCCGCCATCTTCGGGTCTTCCTTCGCCTTCGCGATGAGGACGGCCTTCTCGTGCTCGACGGCCTCCGCCGGAACCTCTTCCTTGCGAACGTACTGCGGCGCCATCGCGGCGATCTGCATCGCGACATCGCGGGTGAACGCGACGAAGTCCTCGTTGCGCGCGACGAAGTCGGTCTCGCAGTTGATCTCGACGAGGACGCCGATGCGGCCGCCGCCGTGGATGTACGAAACGACGAGGCCCTCGGTCGCTTCACGACCGGCCTTCTTCGCTGCCTTCGCGAGACCCTTCGCGCGGAGGTAGTCGATCGCCTTGTCCATGTCACCACTGACTTCCGTCAGTGCCTTCTTGCAGTCCGACATGCCGGCGCCGGTGCGCTCGCGCAGGTCTTTGATCATCGTTGCGTTGATTTCCATCGCAGTTACTCGCCTTCCGGAGATGCCGAGGCCTCGGGGTTGAACATGCTGCCGCCCGTCGACATCTCGACGCGCGGACCATCGCCACCCGACGACACGTGGATCACGCGCTCGCCCTCTTCCTGACGCTCCTGACCACGATGACGCGCGGTCTCCTTCCAGACCTTCTGGCCGATGATCGCGGCGTCGGCGATGCGGGCTGCGAACAGCTTGATCGCGCGGATCGCGTCGTCGTTACCCGGGATGACGTAGTCGATCTGATCCGGATCGCAGTTCGTGTCGGTGATCGCGACGACCGGAATCTCGAGCTTGCGCGCCTCGTCGACGGCAATGTGCTCTTTGTGCGGGTCGATCACGAACAGCATGCCGGGCAGCTTGCTCATGCCTTTGATGCCGCCGAGCGACTTGAGCAGCTTGTCGCGATCGCGCTTGATCATCACTTGCTCGCGCTTCGTGAGCGCGAACAGCGTGCCGTCCTCTTCCATCTTCTCGAGCGAGCGGAGGCGCTCGAGCGAGCCCTTCACCGTGCGGAAGTTGGTGAGCGTGCCGCCGAGCCAGCGCTGCGTCACGTAGTGCTGGTTGCTGCGCGTCGCCTCTTCGACGATCACTTCCTGCGCCTGCTTCTTCGTGCCGACGAACAGGATCGTGTCACCGCTGCTGGTCGTCTCGACCACGGCGTTGAACGCCTGGCGGAACAGCTTGACCGTGTGCTGCAGGTCGATGATGTGGATGCCGTTGCGCGCGCCGAAGATGAACTGCTTCATCTTGGGGTTCCAACGACCCGTGTTGTGTCCGAAGTGCACGCCCGCCTCGAGAAGGGCGCGCATGCTGATGGGGTTTTGCCCCGTCGCTTCTGCCATCGTTTCCATGTCAATCACCTTTTGGTTGCGTAGCCACCTGCACCGTCATCGATGACCGGAAACCCTCGAAGGGGCCACCGCCGGAAATCTCGGATGCAGTGAGTAGTCCCCGGATTCATTCCGGAGCGCCGAGGATCTAGCCCATCTCGCGGCCGGTTACAAGGCTCGGTGAATCCGATGCGAGGCCGGTTTGGACATGTCATCCATCGTCGCGGAAACGATGGAT
>DASUFX010000097.1:0-5475 GCA_036274355.1 Kofleriaceae bacterium
GGTGCCGATGTGTCGGTCGCGACGATCAGCCCGCCCGCCACGAGTGCGCTGCGCTGCGCGAGCCACAGCGCGAGATCGCGCCCGGCATCCGACGGCACGCCGCGCAGATGGGTAAACGCGGCGACCGAGATGCCACGCCGACTGCCCGCGCCCCACAGCGCTTCGAGTGGAATCGCGAGGCGCGGATCAGCAGAGGTCGCAATGATCGCCCAGACGAGCTCAGTCTCGAGCGGAGTCAGTGCGTAACGTTCGACAAGACGGGCCATCGGCGTGGTCCGCACGGCGCCGGTTCGCTCCCAACCGTCGTGTAACGCACCTGCTGTCGCGAGCTGCTGCCGGAGGCGTTGCGCGTCGTCTTCGTTGCGATCACGCGCTGCGATCGCGATCAGCGCGCGCAGGTACACGATCTCGCATTCGAGATCGAGCTGATCGCGGGGTGTCGTCACTTGCCGGCCGCGAGTTGCTTGGCAGCTGCGATGATTGCCTTGCGATCCGCTTCGCTGACTTTCGCGGCAGCGACGCGCGTGCTGTCGAGTTTCATCGCGAGCTTCGCCTGTGCCTTCGTCGTCTTGCTGTCTTTCGCGAGCTTCGCTGCCTGCGCGCGCGCGAGCTCGCTATCGACAAACAGCTTCGGCACCTTCAGGCTCGCGAGTAGCTGACCGGCGGCCTTGCCGTCGTTCGCTGCGATCGCGGCACGCGCGCACACGTAGGCAGCCTTGTCGGCATCGTCGCCTTTCGTGCTTCCAGCGACCGCGGCCTTCGCGCGATCACAGGCATCAGCCGGCAGCTTCGGCCCACGGCCGAGTCCGTTGACGAGTCCGACGCGAACGAGTACGTCGATGTCGTCGGGTTGCGCGAGCGCACTCGTCAGCGCGGCCTCTTCGCTGGCTACTTTGATCGTGCCCGCGGTCAGATCCTTATCGCCCGCATCGATCAGTAGCGCAGCGGCGAGATACCAGCGGCCGTTGCGGCAGGTCGCTGGTACCGCAGGCCATGCCTCGACCGCCTTCTTGTGCGGCGTTGCCGAGTCCATCGCGGCGTAGGTGCCTGCGATGTCGCGCATCAGCGTGTTGATCGCGATCACGCACTGTTTGTCGTCGGTTGCTGCCGGCGCTGGCGCTGGCGCTGGCGCCGCAGGTGGCGGCGATGCTTTGTCGGGCGCGATCACGACCTGGGTGGCGTCGATCGGGCGCGCGACAGTGTGCTCGGCCGGTGTCTTCGCGCAGCTCGCGAGCGCGAGCACGGCCAACCCCACGGTGATGCGCATAGCTCGAGCTTACTTCTTGTTGAGCGCGCCCGGATCGAGCGCGTCCTCATACTTCTTGATGACCATCGTGACGCCCTTCTGCAGGTAGCCACTCTTCATCAAGCGATTGCGATCGTACGGATCGACGTGCAAGCAGCCGTGGCTGTGCGACAGCTGCATCGACTCGTGGACCTTGTGCTCCTCTTGTTCCTGCCGAAGCGTCGCCTCGGTTTCGGGACCGGTGTGAACGTACAAACCCGGGCTGCCCTCGACGCGAAACGCGGTCTCGCCGAAGTCGTTGTTCTTGTACGTCGGCGATAGCGAACCGTCGGGCTCGCGAAAATACTCGTCGGGAATCGGATCGATCTTCGCCTTCGGTCCGGTGGCCCACTGCCAGTCCTGGCCGGGATTCTTGAACTGGATGTAGCCATCGACTTCACGCAGCGGCGCGCCCCAAGCGATCTGGCTCGTGTTCCAGCTCTTGGTCACGACCGACGCGCCCTTGCCGAGCGAGTACGTGCCGGCCTGTGATGGATCGGCGGTGTGACCGCGATCGTGCATCGTGAACGGTGGACCGCCGCGCGCCTGAATCGCATCGACGACGTTGCCCTTGTAATAGACGTAGATCGTGCCGTGCCCGTCTTTGGGCGCGTAGTTGTACATGTGGCCGAACTCGGCCTCGCGGCCACCGCCGCCGGGCTTCGCTGCATCAGCTTTCGCTTTGTCGCGCGCCTCGGCCCACGCCTTGAGGTTCTCGAACTCGCCCGGATAGAACACGAGGCGAACGTCCTCGGCCTTCGCGGCGATCTCGCTCAGGTGCAGACCCTTGCGGAGCAAGATCGCCATCGACGTCGGACCGAGCTTGCCGTCGACCGCCTTTGGATCGACACCTTCCGTCTGCTGCATCGATGCGATCTTGATGACGTCGGTATCGACGAACTCCGCGGCCGACGCTTCGACGCGCAGTGTCTTCAAGATCTCCGCGCGATGCGGATCCTTCCAGTGTGAGTTGTTGAAGTCGATCGCCGCCTTGATCTGCTGCGCGTTGAGAATGCCGTCCTTGCGCAGCGCGCGTGTCGGCGCGCCACCTGCGGCCTGCGCGGCCGGCGCCACGTCGCCACCCTGTGCCGCCGTTTCTGCCTGCGCTTCGTCACTCGCGACGTCGCTGCTCGTGCCGTGCATCTGCTGGACGACGTGCATGAGCTCGTGCGCAACGAGCTCGCGATCCGGTGTCGCCGTCGCGAACACGATGTCCGTGCCGAGCGTGTACGCCCGCGCACCGACCGCTGCGGCCGCCGCGGGATCGACATGCGCGCGCACCTGCGCGAACGATTGCCCGAACCGCGCCTCCATCTCCTCGCGAAACGGCAGATCGATCGACGTCGTCAGGGTCCCGGCATCCGCTTGGCCGTGCTGCGCTTGATCGCTCACGACCGTGCGCGCGAGCCGTTGCAGCTCGGGGCTCGGCTCCATATGGATCTCGCGCGCACCCTCTGCCAACCCTTGCTCGTGCCGTGGCGCTGATTCCCGCATCCGTCCCCATTCTACGTAACCACCGGGACCCAGTCGCCCTTGCCAGTTCACTTGGCGACGCGCCCACTTATCCATGACAGCCATGCGTCCTCGCCTTCGCAGGTGCGACGCGAATCGCGGGCAACGCCGTGTCACACGGCGCTAGCTCGCCCCGCTGGCGCACCGAGGCACGATCGATCGACAGCTAGGGCATGAGCTCACGTGCGTGGTGGTTGGTCCTGCTGCTCGGTTGCGACGTCCCCGCGCTAGCTCATTGCTTCGCCGGAGCCGGCGTCGCCGACAGCTGCAGCTCTGCGCTCACGCGTGCGTTCGGCGGCAGCATGACGCGTGGGCTGTAGACATCGAAGCGCACCGTGCGCTTGCCCTCCTCGCTGCGCCGAAAGACGTACGCGACCTTCGCCGCGATCGGCCGTGTGATGCCCTCGACGGTTAGCTTGGCCGGCGTGCCCGGCTGCGTGCGCGCTGCATCCGCATCCGGCACCTGGACGAACACCCACGTGTACGCCGGCTCGGTGATCGTGAACAGCTCGAAGCGACTCGACGGATCGATCATCCGTCGCGACTCGCCCTGCTCTGCGACGACGATACCGGCGGTCCGCGTGACGAGCGGCAGCGCGAGCTGCGGTGTCATCTTCTTCTCGATGGCCGCGAGCGTCGGTCGTGGCATTCCCCACCGCAGCAGTCGAATGCGCTCGCGATCGACATTCTCCTGCGATGTGAACGTGCGCAGCTCGCCGAGTAGATCGACGGTCGTCAGGTAGACCTCTGGGCTGTAGATCGTCCCGAGGGTCTCGCCTTGGCGGATCCACCGGCCGACGGACGTCGCGCGTTTCTTCTCGAACAGCCCCGCGACCGGCACGCCGATGTGCGTCGTGCGTCGTTCGTCGAAGCTGACGAAGCCGGTCGCGGTCACCCGCGTCGGAAGCGGTGCCACGATGACGGGCTCACTCGGCGTCTCGGCCAGCCTGCCAGCGGGCAGCGGCGTCGGCACCGGTGGCGCGTGAGCTGCCGGCGGCGCCTCGCTCACCGGAGGGATCGACTGACGCGGGTGCGTCGCCCACACCACGATGCCAGAGGCGACGAGTAGGCCAAGCGCCATGAGGCCACCATGTGCGCCATGATGCTGCGGCAATGGTTTCACCCAATCAGTCATGACCGACCTCGCCTGTTGTCTTTACCGACGAGCGTTTCAAGGCGCATGCCTGCGCAGGTGACGGAAGACGGCGACAAAGTCCGCAACCCGTGCGCCACGCGGCCGGAGCCTGCAGTGCCTGCGCGGTACGCTTGGCCTGATGCACAGCAGGTGGAAGGTCGGGATCGCAGTTGCGCTCACAGTTTCATGCTCGGGGTCGCCGCAGCGCTCCGACAAACCGACCGTCGCGCAGCGGCCGATCGGCAATCAGGCCGCAGCACTCGCGTGGTGCGATCAAGACTACGGTCATGTGCCATGCGCGTTCACCGCGTTCGGCGGATGCGCCGAAAAGGTCGGCAAGGGCCGCACGATCATCGATGACGATTTCGGACCGACTACGTGTCCAGCCGGGACGCCGCCGCCATTCATGACCAAGCAGCAGCCAGTCTGTGGCCGCCGTGCAACCGAAACGGTGATCGCGAAGAAGTCCCAGTTCACGTACGAGGCAAGCTGCAATCAACGGGAGACGACGTGGGCGAACGTCGCGCACGAGCACCGCACCTGCGCGAGCGACGCAGACTGCGTCGTGGTGCCGTTCAACGCACAATGCGACACGTTTCCACTCGCGAAGAGCGCAGCGACGCGCAACGAGTACGCGCAGGGCCCGTGCGGCAACCCTGCGCAGGGGTTCTGCGCTGGACAGCTTCCTGCCGCAAAATGCGTCGCTGGTTGCTGCAATCTCGATCGCGCGATCGATCGATGGGGCACACTCCCCGTCGAGTATCCGAAGCTCGCATTGCCCTGACCACTCGCGGGCTGGGGATCAAGGTGCCAGCTCCGAATTCCTCGCGTGTGTGGTAATTAGCCTGGAAGACGCACAGCTCGACGAGTGGTTTGATCGCAAACCATCTCGTCCACGTCTGGAGCTATCGAATCGCGATGGCCGCCGCGATATCGTTTACTGAGAAGTGAACGATCAACCGCGTGGAGTCAGGTGATCGCGCCGGGCGACACACTTGCGGATCGATTCGAGCTGCGACGCCGAATCGGATCTGGCGGGATGGGCGAAGTCTACGAGGCGTTCGATCGCGACACCGCAGAGGTCGTCGCGCTCAAGACGCTCGCCCATGCGGACGGTGACACCGTCACGCGGTTCAAGCGCGAGTTCCGCGCGCTGCAGTCGACCTCGCATCCGAACCTGGTCGGCCTGCGCGAGCTGATTCGCGACGGCGACCACTGGTTTTTGACGATGGAGCTCGTCAACGGCCGCCACTTCCTCGAGCACGTCCGTGGCGACGCCGACAAGCTACGCGCCGCGCTGCGCCAACTCGTCCAGGGCTTGCGCGTCCTCCACGAGAGCGGCCTGATTCACCGCGACATCAAGCCGTCGAACGTGATGGTGAGCAACGAAGGGCGCGTCGTGCTGCTCGACTTTGGCTTGGTGACGGCCCTCGATCCGGCCCGCCAATCCATCGACGGACGCGCGACCGGCACCGTCGAGTACATGGCACCCGAGCAAGGCGGATTTGGTCGTCCGGTCACCGAGGCGGCTGATTGGTACGCC
>DASUFX010000098.1:0-2533 GCA_036274355.1 Kofleriaceae bacterium
CGCGATGCGGCTCGCGATGGCGGCATCCGTGTCGGCCATCAGGATCAAGAACTCGTCGCCACCGAGCCGGCAAATCGCATCGTCGCCGCGGACCGTGCTCAACAGGCGGCTCGCGACACGTCGCAGGACCTCGTCGCCGGCTTGATGGCCGCGCGTGTCGTTGATGCGCTTGAAGTTGTCGAGATCGAGCAAAGCCAGTGCGAGCGGCGTTCCGCGCTGGTCCGCGCGCGCGAACGCGGCCTTGAGCAGCACCGACGCCCCGCGTCGGTTCCACAAATGCGTGAGCGGGTCCATCAGCGCTTCGCGGCGAGCCATGCCGAGCTTCGACGTCAAGGCAGCGTGCGCACTCGACAACTGCTCGGAGAACAGCTCCCGCTGCACGAGCGCGGCCATGTCGATCAACGCTTGCCTATCGACCGGCGCGAACTCGCGCGGCTTCAGATCGAAGACACAGAACGTGCCGACGCAATTGCCTTCATCGTCGACGAGCGGATGACCGGCGTAGGCTCGAAAGCGCGGCGCCGCCATCACGATCGGCAATTTCGCGACACGCGGATCCAGCAGAGTGTCGTTGATCGTGACGATTTGATTCGCCTCGACCGTGAGCTTGCAGATCGCTTGGTCGCGCGGCAGCTCGGAGATGCCCCAACCAGCCGCCGACTTGAACCACTGCTTGTCCTCGTTCAGCAACGAGATGGCGGCGACCGGTGCGTGCAGCGCACGGCGCGCAATGCGTGTGATCCGTTCGAAACGCTCCTCGATCGGAGTGTAGAAGAGGTCGAGCGAATTGATGTTCGCGATCTTGAGCGTGGCCGTGCTCGCGATGGTTTTGCTGAGAAGGGTGTCGCTCACGGGGCTCCGGGCCGGCCAACTGACGCCTGAGGATGGACCCTAATGTAACTCGCGAGTCAGCCTACGGCGTGTGAGTTGCGTCTCGCTTGCAATGGCCCCTAGGGACGGCCGTGCGCGGTAAAGTGTGACGTCAGTCAACAGCGTGCGTGGCGCAAGTAGTTAGCCTGTCAATACACCTGCCGCTCCGCCGGTCGGAGAAACGATGCTGCAGCGAAAAACTCGCAAGGAGGCCGCTGATGGGCGCGCGCACCTCGAGGTCGCGGCGCTCGAATCGAGCAGCGTTGTGGCTGCGATCGCGGTTGCGGCCGACGGCGCGATTCTCACCGCCAATGCTCGCATGCGCCGCTTCCTGGGTCTTCACGGCGGCGATGTCGAGAAGGCATCGTTCCGCGCTCACCTCGCGGACGCCGCCGCGTGGGCGACTTGGCGCGATGCCGCGCGCGCCAGTCGGCCCATCGAGCTCGAGCTGCGCGGCGTCGACGGCACGACAAAGCGTTTTCGCGGCGACGTGCTGCTGATCGGCGATGGCGCCGAGCAGCGTTTCGTCGGCGTGCTCGTCGATGGCGACGACAGCAAGGCGCTACGTGCCGCACTTCAACACAGCGCGCGGATGGATGCGCTCGCGAGCTTGACCGCGGGCGTCGCGCACGACTTCAACAATCTGCTCACGGTCCTCGTCGGCAATCTCTATCTCATCGGAGAAGAGCTCCGCGAGCGGCCGCGGGTATTCGAGAAACTCAAAGCGGCCCGCGACGCGGGTAAGCGCGGGTCCGAGCTCATCAAGCAGCTCATGACGTTCGCTCGGCGCGAGGAGCTCGAGGTCGGCACCATCGATCCGTCGAAAGTGATTGGCGACCTGCTGCCGCTGCTGCGCCGCGCCCTCGGCCCGCGGATAACCCTCGAGACCGCGTTGCAGAAGCACGTCGGCACGGTGCGAGCGAGCGTGGCACAACTCGAGAGCGTCGTGGTCAATCTGGCCGTCAATTCACGCGACGCGATCGAAGGAAAGGGGCGCATCTCGATCGACGTGTCGGCAGTCGAGATCTTGGATCACGACGCGGCGCTACGCGGACTCGCGCGCGGTGGACGGTACGTCGCCGTCAGCGTGCGCGATACCGGAATGGGGATCGCGTCGGACGCGCTCGAGCAGGTGTTCGAGCCGTTCTTCTCGACGAAACGCGAGCGCGGCGGCACTGGCCTCGGGCTCAGCATGGTTCGATGGTTTGCCGAGAATGCCGGTGGTTGCGCCGCGATCGAGAGTGTCGTTGGTCGGGGAACGACCGTGACTCTGCTGTTGCCGCGCCAGCAAGGCGACCAGGCGGCCGAAACTGCAGAGATGACGATGCCACTTTCGACGTTGCCAACCGGCACGGAGCGCGTCGTCGTGCTCGCGATGGACGACGCCCTACGCGCGACGATCCATCAGACGCTCGAGGTCTTGGGCTACGGAGTCACGGTCGCGGGGAATACCGAGGATCTGCTCGCGGCCGTCGCGGCCACGCCGACCGACCTGCTGGTAATCGACGGCTTAGGACGCGGCGATGAGGTGCTCGCCCGCGCACGGGCGCTACGCCCGACACTACGCATCATCGCGACGGCCCATCCGGGCCGCACCGGGGAGCAAGCTGCCGGGCTCGACATCGCGTCGCTGACGAAGCCGTTCACGCTGGCGGACCTCGCG
>DASUFX010000099.1:0-14069 GCA_036274355.1 Kofleriaceae bacterium
ACATCGCTTGCCTTGTATCACGTGTCCGTCGGTTTCGACGTGCGGTCCACCTCAGCGCGCAGAATGGCGAGCTCGCGAGTCAAGTCCGTGATCTGCTGCTGCATTTCGACGAACTTCGTGTAGTAGTGCATGAGCACGAACAAGACGCCGGTGATGCTGATGTAGAAGATGAAGTCAGCGCCGCGGCCGACACCAACCATGTGAGCTACGTCGTCGGCGAGGTTCGGATCGATGACCGCAGCAGCGCCTGCCGCCAGCAGCCCGAACACCGTCATGATGTGCAGCGGCAGCCGGTTGCGGCGCAGAAAGATTAGATAGCCGGTCGCGGCGATCCCGAGCAGGAGCAGGATGCGGATGATCATGCGCGGAAGAAGTAGTCGAAGAGAATGCGCACCGCTTGGATGCCACCCTGGCCTTTGCTCATCGAGTGCTCGGTGTAGCGAATCGTCACCGGGACCTCGACGACGTTGAGCTTGCTCGTCCGGATCTTGCGGAGAAGCTCCGATGCATGCGCCATGCGATCCTGAGTGATGCGAAGCTTTTCTGCGATCGACGCGCGAAACGCGCGCAAGCCGCAGTGCGAGTCGGTGAGCTTCATCCCGGAGAGGCTGTTCGACACGACGGTTGCGGTCTTGAGCATCGCCATGCGGCTACTACTCGCACCTTCAACCTTGCCGAGGAACCGCGAACCGAGCGCGATGTCTGCCTCGCCGAGTGCGTCGATCAGCGTCGGGATGTCGCCGGCGTCGTGTTGCCCATCGGCGTCGAACGTGACGATGTGCTTCGCGCCGCGGCGGAGCGCGTAGTCGATCCCGGTCTGCAGCGCCGCACCCTGCCCGCGGTTGATCGCGTGGCGCACCACGATCGCGCCGGGTACCCGCGCAGCAGTCGCCGTGTCATCGCTCGAGCCGTCGTCCACGACGACGACCGGCCAGCCATCGCGGACCACACTGGACACGACATCGCGGATCACCTTGCCTTCGTTGAAGGCAGCGATCACGACCCATGTCCCGCGCCGATCCTGCTCGGTCACCGACCCTTTTAAACATGGTCTCCGACGAGGAGCAAGTGTTGATGATCACGCGAGAACCGTTACGTGACAGAAGCGGGAGAAGCGGGCACGCTCGGAACGTGCCTCGCTGGCTGATTCTCGTATTTCTCGCAGCCTGTGACGGGCCGGTGAACGAGATCTGGGTCGCGCCCGATGGCAATGACGCCGGCCCCGGGACACAGGACCAACCGTTTGCGACGCTCGCCCGCGCACGAAATGCGGTCCGCGAGCTCGGTCCCGATCATCCGCGGATGACCGTGTACCTCCGCGGCGGCCGGTACGTTCTCGAGGATGTGCTCGTGCTCGACGAGCGTGACGTCAACATCGACTTCGTAGCGGCGCCGAGTGAGCCACGCTTCGTGACGGCGCCGAGAGAGACGCCCATCGTGAGCGGCGGCAGGATCGTCAACGGCTGGCGTGCCGACGGCGATCGCATGATCGCGAGCACGGGCGTCGATGCGTTTCGGCAGGTCTGGGTCAACGGCCTGCGCCAGCCTCGCGCGCGCGGCGGCCTACCGCCGCTCGGATTCAGAGGTGACGTCGATAGCATCGCCGGCAGCGCCGGTTACTTCGCCGGGGCGTTCCCCGCAATCGGGGAACCGAACCAGCTCGATTTCGGCTACGAGCTGACCTGGCAGCACAAGATCTGCCCGGTGCAGTCGATCTTCCACGCGATCAACGGAGGCGTGAACATCGACATGCAGCAGCCGTGCTTCTTTCTGATCACGCACCACGTCCGGCCTGCTCAACAACCGGCGTACATCGAGAACGCAGCCGAGCTCATCGACCAGCCCGGCGAGTGGTACGGCGCGCACGGCCCCCGGCGGTATCTACCTCGACGAGGGCTCGGGATTTATCGAGGTCGTCGGAAACTCGGTGTTCGACGTCGTCGAGCCGTACTTCGCAAACAATCTCGCGCAGGGCCGCGACGCGACCTGCAACGTCCACGACAACTTCTTCGGAGTCGATGTCGACGTCGAGGCCGGACTGCTTCCCGAATACCGCGATCTGCTCGACGACTAACCGCGCTGCGTGATACGTGGAGGAGTCCATGCCCCGCGTCGCGATCGCCATGCCCGTCTACAACGACGAGCAGTATCTAGCGCTCGCGCTCGAGGGTTTGTGCCGTCAGACGGATCGCGACTTCGCACTCACGGTCGTCGACGATGGCTCGACGGATGCGTCGGCGGCCGTCGCAGAGTCGTTCGCCGATCGGCTGCCGATCACCGTGATCCGCGCCGAGCACCGCGGCTTGCGGACGACGAAACGCGCAGCGGTCGAAGCATCATCGCCCGATGCCGAATTCGTCCTCATGCACGATGCCGACATCGAGTTGCCGGACGACGCGATCGAACGCATGGTCGCCATGCTCGACTCCGACGCGAATGTCGCTGCCGTCAGCGCGACCGCGCGCTCGGTACCGAGTCGCCGGTGGGGACGAGGACAGGCGTTCTTCGAGTATCTCGTCCGCCATTCACTGGTGAACGATCGGGACGAGAGCCGCGGAATTGTCGGCGGCTGTGTAATGCTCCGGCGCACTGCGCTCGCTGGGATTCGTCTCCGCGTCGACATCAACGAGGATGTCGATCTGTCGCTGCAGCTGCGCAACCGCTTCAAGCTGATGTGGCCGCGCGACCTCGTCGCCGATCACTGGGGTGTGCCGACTACGTTGCGCGGAATCTGGAACCGCGGCTATCGCGATGGCCTCCGCGTGCGCGCGATCATGCGCGTACACCCGAAAGACTTTCAGCTCGGCACCGTCGCGCGCCTCGTGCCGCTGCCGCTGAGCGCAGCGATGGCGATCGGCGCGCTCACGTTGCAACCCTGGTTAGTCGGTGGCGCCGCCACCGTGCTGGCTGCGTACACGGCCGCGTTCTTGTATGCCTCGCGCCACGTCCCGGGTGATCTCGGGACGCGACTCGAGGGAACGGCCTTGTTCCTGCTGAGCAACTTCGGGTTTGCAGCCGGCTTCGTCAGAGAATCGCTGTCGAAGCCCACGGACGAAGAGCTGAGCGAGCCGCCGCGGACCGGGTAACAGACCGACTACACGCCGCGCAGCGATCCGCGAATCGCCGTGATTCGCGCCGCGAGCTTCTTCGCATGCGGCTGGCCGCTCGCGAGGAAACGGTCGATGTAATCGCGCGCACTGCCGGCGCGGCGGAGACCCTCGAGCAGGACCAAGTACTCCTCGCCCTCGAGACCACGCTCGGAGCGATAGATCACGAATGGAAACGTCGCGGTTTCGCCGCGCGCCTTCTTCAAATTAACGGTCGGCGACGCCTTCTCGACGGCCGACAGCACGTCGGAGTTGATCGCGCACAGCCACAGCGCGAGCTCGGTCGCGTCGAACGAGCTCACGTGCTGCTCGAGCTGCTGCAGCCGGCTGACGTAGCCGAGCATGCGGAACTCTTTCATCCAGGCAGTGAACGAGTGCACTGGATATGAGTGGTACGCCTCGGCTGACAGCTCTTCGTGCGGGCGGTACTCGACGGCGAGATCCGAGAGGTGCGCGCGCTCGAGTGGCGGCTCGGTCGCGAGCCATGCGCGCTCACGTGCAACACCGTCGGGGATCAGGAACGGGCTCTCGCCGTCGCGCCACGAGCCAAGCAGCGGGACGCCATTGTCGCGGAGCACGTTCGCCCATGGCGCTGCATCGAGCTCGTGGATCGAATCGAGATATGCCTGCGTGAGCGCGCCGCGTACCGGGAGACAGCGCAGCTGCGCGCCAGCGATCCCTTTCAACACGTACGGCTCGCGCGGAATGCGCTGCTGCAGCTCGGCCGAGAAGCGCGCTGCGTTCACGGTGACCGCGGAGAAGCCGCGCTCGACGAGCAGCGACACTTGCTCGTTCGTCAGCATGAACTCCGGCGGCAGATACAGTGGATGCACGCGGTTGAATTCGCGTTGCAGGTAGCGCCATCCGAGATCGAGGTTGATCAGAAAGCCCTCGCGGCTGCGGAGCAGCGAGATGTCGTGCGAGAACGGCCGCGCGATCGACTCGAAGATGTCGGGATGCGCGTTGACGAGGTCGATCGCTTCGGGATTGAACGCGCGCATGTCGGCGACGGTCGCCCCGGTGAAGCCGAGCATGACCTTCTTGCGTAGCTCGACGTAGAGGCGCAACCAGCTGCACACCGCCGACTGCTCGCCGCCTGCGAGCGCCTGCAGCCAGGCACCGGAGCTCAGGCACGACGCATCGGCATTGAAGTTGACGATGTCGACGATCGTGGTCATGGCAGCAGCGCGGATTCGAAGTCGGCCGACGTCGCGATGAACTCGGCGAGCTTCGCGTCGTCGATCGGGATGCCGCGCGCCGTGCGCTCGGCGAACGCGCGCTTCTCCGGATCGCCCGGCACCATCACCGGCGCCGCCGGATCGAGTGGCTCGAGCCCACGCGCGCGCTCGACCATGTCCTTCATGCGGTGCGCGAAGTCGCCGAGCGCAGCAAACCGCGCGACATCGATCGCCATGAAGCAATGGCTGATCGCGCGCCGCACCTCGACGTGCTTGTACATCGGCAACAGGTCCTTGCTGATGCCGCCGCCGGCGAGCAGCGCGCACAGGATGTCGACGACGATCGACAGGCCATAGCCCTTGTACAGGCCGGCCGGTTGCAGCGAGCGCGCCGCATTCGCGTCGGTGACCGGCAGGCCGTTCTCGTCGCACGCCCAGTCCTCGCCGAGCGAGCCACCGGTGCGCCGCGCGTTGACGACCTTGTTCCACGACACGAGCGAGGTTGCCGCGTCGAAGCAGAACGGCTGCTCACCCTCGATCGGCGCAGTGAAGCAGATCGGGTTCGTGCCCGTGAACGAGTGCTTCGCGCCTGTGGCTTTGACCAGCGCGTCGGCGTTCGTGAACGCGAGGCCGATGCAGCCCGCGGCGGGTGCGCGTAACGCGAAGTAGGCAGCCGCACCGAAGTGGCTCGAGTTGCGCACGGCGACGACCGCAATGCCGACTTGCTTCGCGCACTGGATCGCGTGATCCATGGCGACCGCACCCGCGTGGTGGCCGTATGCGTGATCGGCGTCGAGGATCGCGGTGCCCGGGGCCGTCTGCTCGAACGCGAGCTTCGGCGCGAGGTTGATGCGGCCGGTCTCCGCGACGCGCGCGTAGTGCGGGAACAGCTGGATGCCGTGCGAGTCGACGCCGCGCAGCGACGTCTGGATCACCGACGCCACGACATGCGCGACGGCTTCCGGCGCGACACCGCGGGCACCGAGCACGCGAGTCATGGTCGCGCGCAGCTTCTCGGCATCAAAGCGACGCATCGATCGTCCTCCATTCCGAACCGTGCGCGAGGCTCTCGTTGACCGCCTCGACGATCGCGACCGATACCAGCGACTGGCGCAACGTTGGCCGCAGTGGCTCGAGCTTGGCGCGCGTCGTCTTGCCCGCCTGCAGTGCGAGCACGTCGGCAAAGAACGCTGCGATGCTCTTGTAGCCGTAGCCCTGGAAGTCGAGCGAGCCGCTGTCGCTCGGTAGGTAGTCGGCGAAGTATGGGTTCACGTGCTGGATTCCGTCGCGGTTGGTGACGACCTCGATGCCGCGATCCTTCTGATCGAGCTCGATGCGACCTTCGCCGCAGATGACCTTCATCTTTTGATCTGACAGGGCGCTTGTCGTATTCGGATCGATCCAGTTGATCGACAGCAGGCTCACGAAGCGATGCTCCGCGTCGCCGGGCTTGCCCCACAGGACCTGCGCGTGGACCGAGTCGTACGTGTTGACGCCGCGCGACGTCAGCACACCGCGCGTACCGACCGCCATCGCGCGCAGCGGCGTGAGGCCGGTCAAGAAGTACAACAGGTCGACGTAGTGGACGCCGAGGTACTGGAAGATGTTCGTGCGATCGGCCCAGCCCTTGAACACCTCGGTCGGAATGCGAATGCGCTGGCTGTAGTCGACAACCGCGTAGACGAGCGGGCCGAGGCGATTCTCGGCGATGTAGCGCCGCGTCATCAAATTACTCTCGTCCCAGCGCTTGTGAAACTCGACGGCCGCATACGTGTCGGTGCGGTCCTGGATCTCGATGAGCTTTCGCGCCTCGGCGACCGTCGGCACGAGTGGCTTCACGACAAGCGGCGGCACCCGCGCTTCGAGCAGCTCCGCCGTGTAGCGGAAGTGCAAGTGATCGGGCACGACGACGATGCTGCAGGCGAAGTCGGCGAGCGATAGCTGCTGATCGAGCCGGCGATCGCCGTCGATCACCTGGTAGCGGAACGCGAGCGAGCTACCGAGCAGCTGGTTCACGCGCGCGGCCGCCTCGGTCACGAGTGCCGCATTGCCCGGGTCGCGCGCGACGACGAGCACCTCGTCGATCGGCATGGTGCGCGAGGCCTGCGCGAGCGCAGCCATCACGGTTCCCGCGCCCGTGCCGTGCCGTCCCGTCACGTACATGCCGGCGCCGACGACGAGTACCTTCACGAGCGACCTCCGCCTTCGAGCACGAAACGAGCAAACGCGAGGTCGCGTGGCGTGTCGATGTCGAGCACGTCGTTGGCATTCATGACGTAGGCGAGCATGCGGTCTCCGGTCATCGACTGCTTGTCGAGGATCGTCGAGCGACGAGTCACATCGATCACGCAGTTGTAGTAGTAGAGCGGCGGCAGATCCTGGCGGCGCAGCAGGTAGGGCTGCGGATGCTCGGCCTTCATCAGCGGATCCAGAACGCCATCGTCACCGATCTTGAACACGCGCCACGGATGCTGGTCGACCTTCGACACCGAGCGTACGGAGTCCGCGTTGGGGTTCGCTCGCAACAGCTCGACCGCTTCGTCGATCCAGCCTGCCTTGCGATACGGCGCGGTTGGCCGCAGATGCACGACGACCTCGGGCTTGTCGCCATGCGCCTCGAGCCAGCGCAGCGCGTGCTCGAACACAGGCCAGTCGAGCACGAGATCGCCCGCAAGCTCGTCGGGACGCAGGAACGGAACCTCGGCCCCGGCCGCACGCGCAGCCTCTGCGATCTCGGCGTCCTCCGTCGACACGATCACGCGATCGACGAGCTTCGCGTCCAACGCGTGCTGCACCGAGTGCGCAACGAGTGGCTTGCCGGCGAGTGGCACCAGGTTCTTGCGCTTGATGCCTTTCGAGCCACCGCGGGCGGGAATGATCGCGACGACGTTACTCATGTGCGTGCCCACAACCCGGTGCGCTTGACGATCGCACCAACCGCGTTCGTGGCGCGCCGGCGCAGATCGCCGAGGCCGCCGTTGCGGAGGCGCAGCGTCTTCGCGTGGCCCTTCGTGATCCCGGCGCGAGCGAGGCGCGCCTCGTGGCTCAGTAGCTCCGTCAGATACGGCGCGAAGAGAGCGGTGCGCAGCGTGTCGTCGAGCCTCAGGCCGAACGCACGCAGACCGGTCTCGTAGAGCGGTCCCACCACGTGCTTGAAGCCGTGATAGTGGAAGCAGATCAATGGTTGGTCGTCGATCATCGTGCGGCCTGCGTCGATGCGCAGTTTCTCGGGCTCGAGATTCCACGGCGCGACGCTGACGCCTTTGTGCTGCAGGATCGCCAGCTGCGAGAACAGACGCGGCCACTGCTCCAGGTATTTCTGATCGGCAAACTTGTCGCCCTCGATGCGGTCGTAGCACCACTCGATGCAGCGCTCGCGCCACCACGCCGCGCACGCCTTGCCCTGCTCGTCGTTGCGAAAGCTCAGCCAGCCGACGTTGAAACGCCCCCACTTCTCCAGATGTGCGCGCGCCGGCGGGAAACGATGCTCGACGACGCCGACCGACTTGTCTCCGAGCTCGGTAAACAGCGGCTCGGGCGACGAGAAGAAGCGGAAGTCGGCATCGACATACGTGACGATATCGAGGTCGTAGGTCGCGAGCACGTAGCACACCCACGCGGGCGTGATCGTGAAGTAGTACTCGACAAGCGAGCGCGTCGGCCGCGTCGCAGCGAGCGCCGGATCTGCAGCCTCGAGCTCGGAGCGCTTCACGAGCACGACCTCGGGAAGTGCACGCTCGCTGAGGTAGCGATGCGCCTCGTCGTCGAGGCACAGCACGTACCAGCGGAAGTCACCCGCGTGCGCGCGCAGCGACTCGTAGAGTGCGAGGCCGCGCGACAGATAGTTCTTGTCGAAGAACGTGCAGAAGTGGCGCGTCGCCATCACGTCACCTTCCAGAGCCCGGTGCGCACCGCGATGCCGTACGTGTAGATCACGGCCTCGCCCATTGCGAGCTTGACCCAGTCCTTGGCATCGAGCCCGAGCTTCGGAATGTAGCGGCGCTTGATGCGATGCATCTCGCGAATCTGCTTCCAGACGCTGTGCACGCTCTTCGCATCCTGGTGGGACACGATGCACGCGAGATCCTCGTCGAGGAATCGGCGCGAGCGGGCGGCGGGAAACAGCCGCATCCACAGGTCATAGTCCATCGCCAGGTGCAGGCCCTCGGCCACACCGCCGACGTCGAGAAAGAGCTGGCGCTTGAAGAACACCGCCGGCTGCGCCACGAAGCAGCGACCGTGGATCGCCATCTCTTTGAGCGCGTTGATTTGATACGCCTCGAACCGCTTGAGCGGCTTGTGCTCGATGTCGACCATCATGCCGTGGCCGTAGACGATGTCGACGTCCGGTGCCTCGTCGAACTTCGCGAGCACCCGGCGCAGCACGTCACCGTTCGGGTAGTAATCGTCGGAGTTAATCCACGCGATGATCTCGCCGCGCGCTGCCTTGATGCCCTTGTTGATCGCGTCGGACTGGCCGGAGTCCTTCTCGGACACGAACCGCAGCTTGTCGCCGTAGCTCTTCAGGACCTCGACCGTGTTGTCGGTCGACGCGCCGTCCATCACCACGATCTCGTAGCTCGGAAGCTGCTGTGCGAGGCAGCTGTCGATGCACGTGCGGATGAACTGCGCGTGGTTGCGCGTCGGGATCATGAACGAGACGCGCGGATCAGCCACGGAAGAACTCCGCGATGCGCGCACAGACCGTGTCGATCTCGTCGTCGGTCAGCTCGGGGAAGATCGGCAGCGACAGATACTCCTGCGCGCACTGCTCGGCGACCGGCCAGCTACCGGCGAGCGCGAGTGCGGGCTGCTTCGGCAAGATGATCGGATAGTGGACGTGCGTCGTGATGCCGTGCTCGCGCAGGAACTGACCGAGCGCATCGCGCTTCGGCGTGCGCACGACGAACAGGTGCCACACCGACTCCCCGTGCTTCTCGACGGGAAGCTGCACCGGAAGATCCGCAAGGGTTGCACGGTACCGAGCCGAGATCGCGCGCCGCCGAGCATTGTGCGCAGGCAGATGGCGCAGCTTCACGCGCAGCAGCGCTGCGTGCAGCTCGTCGAGCCGACTGTTGAGGCCGAGGTCAGCGTGCTCGTAGCGGTTCGTTTGGCCGTAGTTGCGCAAGCGGCGCACGCGCTCGGCGAGCTTGGCGTCATTCGTGACGACCATGCCGCCGTCGCCGAACGCACCCAGGTTCTTCGTCGGGTAGAAGCTGTAGCAAGTGGCCGCACCGAACGTCGCGACGTCGCGGCCATCGTGTGTCGCGCCGTGCGCTTGCGCCGCGTCGCCGATTAGCGTGAGCTTGTGCCGCGTGGCGATCGTCTCGAGCGCGGTGAGGTCGGCCGCTTGCCCGTAGATGTGCACCGGCAACAGCGCGCGCGTGCGCGGCGTGATCAACGCTTCGACCCGCGCTGGATCGATCGAGTAGGTCTGCGGATCGATATCGGCGAATACCGGTGTGGCGCCCGCACGCACGATCGCGAGCGCGGTCGCGAACGCCGAGTTCGTCGTCGTGATCACCTCGTCGCCCGCGCCGATATCACATGCACGCAGCGCGAGCTCGATCGCATCCATGCCGTTGCCGACGCCGATGGCATGCGAAACGCCTGCGAACGCCGCCATCTCGCGCTCGAACGCCTCGACTTCCTTGCCGAGGATGAACCAGCCGCTGTCGAGCACGCGCGCGAACGCCTCGTCGAGCTCGCGGCGCATCGTCGCGACCTGGCGCACGAAGTCGTTCATTGGAATCGTCACGGATATGCCTCGTGCGTCCAGTAGTGCTCGCGATGCTCGCGGTAGTACTCGACCGTGTCGGCCATGCCGCGCGCGAGATCGATCGCCGGCTCCCAGCCGAGCACGCGGTGGGCCTTCGTGTAGTCGCCGACGTAGTCACCGATCTCGATGCTCTTCAGGTGTGGCGGATACGGGACGTTCGTCACGCTGCCCGACTTGGCCTGCGCGACGATCGTCTGTGCGATCTCGCGGAGGCTGATCGGCTTCTTCGAACCGAGATTGAAGACCTCGCCATCGGCCGCTGGAGACACCATCGCGATCAATAGCGCGGCGACGACATCGGACACGTGATTGCAGTCACGCAACTGCTCGCCGCCGTCGAACAACCGGATCGCCTGGCCGTCGAGCGCCTGGCGCACGAACCAGGCCAGCACGCCCTGACGCGCGGTGCGCATCGTGTGCCGTGGCCCATACGTGTTGGTCAGCCGCAGCGAGGTCACCCGAAGCCCGTATGCGCGTGCGTACACGAAGTGGTAGGTCTCGCCTGCGTGCTTGTTGATGCCATTGACGTCGATCGGCGCGATGTGCGCGCTCTCGTCGACAAGGCCGGCGGTGCGCCCGTACTGGCCACGCGTCCCCGCGAACACGACCTTCACATCGGGCCGCTCTTTGCGCAGCGCTTCGAGCAGGCCGATGTGCGTCATCACATTCGTGCGCAGGTCGGTCAGCGGATCTTCCATGCTGTCGACGTGGCTGACCTGCCCGACCATGTTGAACACGCTGTCGAAATCGCGCACGAGCTTGGCCATCTCGCGCTGGTCGGTCTGATCGCCCTCGATGAAACGCAGCTCGACGCCGCCGAGGTTGAACCGGTTTCCGCCGTAGTTCGGCGCGAGGTTGTCGAGCACGGTCACCTTCGCGCCGAGAGCTACGAGCGTGCGCGCCAGGTTCGATCCGATGAAGCCCGCACCGCCGGTGACGAGGACGGACCGGCCGCTGTAATACGCGCGCACGTCGTCTCGCCGGCTGACGAGCTCGGGGATCGCGGGTAGCTCCTGGACCGTCATCGTCGAGCGACGTTCTTATCAGGGCGCTCCCGCCCTGGAAAGGGACCCCGCCGAGACTAAGTCAGGCGCGGAGTTCCGGTATGGTGGGGCCGCTTGATGTTCGAATGCCGCAACTGCAAGGCGCACCGCGCCGAGCCCATCTATCATCAGTTGCGCGATCGCTTCGAAGGGCACCCCGGCACGTTCGATTACGTCCGCTGCGGCGAGTGCAGCCTGGTCCAGCTCGCGGAGATTCCGCCTGATCTCGAGGCGCTCTACATGGGCTACCGCGTGCACGGTCGAACGTCGTCGCTGTATCACCTCCTCCGCAAGCTCACGATCGGTCATGCCTACCTCTCCACATCCGGTGAGGGGCGCTCTCTGCTCGACTTCGGCTGCGGCAGTGGCTGGTACTTGCAACAGATGGCCGAGCTCGGCTGGCAGGCAACCGGCTACGAGTCAAACGCAGATCATGCGGCCCACGTGTCACGCGTCACGTCACTGCCGGTGCTGTCTGGTCTCGATTCGCTGAAGGCGCGTACCGGCGAGTTCGATCTGGTGACGATGAACTTCGTGTTCGAACACCTCGCCGACCCGCACGAGATGCTCGATCTCGTCAGCCGTGTGCTCAGACCCGGCGGCCAGCTCTACATCTCGGTGCCGAACATCGAGAGCCGCGAGGCCCGCATCTTCAAGGATCGCTGGTTCCACCTCGATCCGCCTCGCCACCTCACGTTCTTCACGAAGGCGATGCTGAGCGAGATGTTTGCCGCGCGCGGCCTCGTCGACATCGAGGTCAAGGATCTTCCGATTCCGACCGGGCTCGCGGGCAGCCTCTCGTACAAGGTCTGGGGCAAGTTCGAGCCTGTGACCTGGTACTCGCTGATCGTGCCCGGCCTCGTATTCAGCAAGCTCGTGCGCGACGGCAACTTCGCGATCTCGGCACGCCGGCCCCTGTAGCTACATGCGAGGCGCGCGGCCGGTGAGGCTTTGACGCACGTCCTGCTCGTCGGCGTGCACCATCTGCGTGATCAGTTGCTGGAACGTGATGCGCGGCTTCCAGCCGAGCTTCTCGCGTGCCTTCGTTGCATCCCCGAGCAGGTGATCGACCTCGGTCGGCCGCAGGTAGCGCGGATCGAGCTCGACGTACTGATGCCAATCGAGGTCGAGCGCGCCGAACGCGACGTCGAGGCACTCGCGCACGGTGTGTGACTCGCCGGTCGCCACCACGTAGTCGTCGGGCGTGTCCTGCTGGAGCATGAGCCACATCGCCTCGACATAGTCCTTCGCGTGTCCCCAGTCGCGCTTCGCGTCGAGGTTGCCAAGGAACAGCTTCTTGTCGAGGCCGTGTTTGATGCGTGCAGCCGCGCGCGTGATCTTGCGCGTCACGAATGGAATGCCGCGGCGCTCGCTCTCGTGGTTGAACAGGATGCCGCAGCAAATGAACATGCCGTACGCGTCGCGGTAGTTCTGGCAGAGCTGATGCGCGAACACCTTCGCGCACGCGTACGGGCTACGCGGTTGGAATGGCGTGCGCTCGCTCTGCGGTGCTGGTGCCGAGCCGTACATCTCGCTCGACGACGCTTGATAGAACCGGCATTTGCGATCGAGCTCGCGTACGGCCTCGAGCAAGCGCAGCGTGCCCATCGCGACCGTCGACGCCGTGTACTCGGGCATGTCGAAGCTGACGCGGACGTGGCTCTGCGCGCCGAGGTTGTAGACCTCGTCGGGCTGGATGCGCTTGATGAGGTTCGCGAGCCCGCTGCCGTCTTCGAGATCCCCGTAGACGAGGCGCAGCTTGTAGTCGCTGACGTGCGGATCTTGATAGATACCGTCGAGCCGCTCGGTGTTGAACGAGCTCGAGCGACGAACCACGCCGTAGACCTCGTAGCCCCTGTCGAGCAGCAGCTCGGCTAGATACGAGCCATCTTGTCCGGTGACTCCCGTAACGAGCGCTTTCTTCACAGCTGACCTGCTTTGCGTTGTTGAATGGCCCACGCGACCGTCCGTTCGAGTCCGACGGCGAGCGGCGTCTTTGCGACGAACCCAAACCGCTCTTTCGCACGCGTGACGTCGAGCCGCCTGCGCGGCTGACCGTTCGGTTGCGACGGATCCCAGACGAAGCGGCCGGTGTAACCGCACGCCGCCGCGATCTGCGTCGCGAGATCGCGAATCGAGATTTCGTTGCCGGTGCCGATGTTGACCGGATCGCTCGAGTCGTAGCGCTCGGCTGCCAGCACGAGTCCTTCCGCCGCATCCTCGACGTAGATGAACTCGCGAGTCGGTGAGCCGTCACCCCACAGCGGCACTTCGGTGGCGTTCCGCTCCTTCGCCTCGAGGAACTTGCGAATCATCGCCGGGATCACGTGCGAGCTCGCGAGATCGAAGTTGTCACGAGGTCCGTAGAGGTTCACCGGGAACAGCATGATGCTGTTGAGCCCGTACTGCTCGCGATACGCCTGCGACTGCACGAGCAGGAGCTTCTTCGCGATGCCGTACGGTGCGTTTGTCTCCTCGGGGTAGCCGTTCCAGAGGTCGTCCTCCTTGAACGGCACCGGCGCGAACTTCGGATACGCGCAGATTGTTCCCGCGATCACGACCTTGCCGACGTTCGCGAGCCGGCACTCCTCGATGAGCTGTAGGCCCATCATCGCGTTCTCGTAGAGGAACAGTCCCGGATTCGCGCGGTTCGCGCCGATCCCACCGACACGCGCGGCGAGATGGAACACGACATCGGGACGTGCGTCGGCAAGCAAGCGCCGGCACGCCTCGCGCTCGACGAGATCGTACTGCTGCTTGCGCGGCACGATAATGTCCTTCACGCCGCGGGCGCGCAGCGTGTCGACCACGAAGCTGCCCAGAAAGCCGGCGCCGCCGGTGACGACGATCCGCTTGCCGATGAGAGGAGAATCAAGCACGCACGAGACTCTTACTATAGGATTCGCGCCGCACGCCATGCCTCGCCTCGCCGAGCTCATTCCGCCCGTCATGCATCGCTGGC
>DASUFX010000100.1:0-4616 GCA_036274355.1 Kofleriaceae bacterium
TCGGCCTCGGCAAATGGTTGCCGCTCGGCGTCATCGCGCTGTTGCTCATGATCTCGGGCCCGTCGATGTTGCTCGCGTGGCTCAAGCTGCGCCGCCGCAACCTCGGCCCGATCCTCGACGCGAACGGCTGGGCCATCAACAGTCGCGCTCGCATCAACGTCGCATTCGGCGCTGCGATGACCGAGCTGGCCGCGATCCCCGCGGGCTCGCGCCGGTCGCTGTCCGATCCGTTCGCTGATCGCACGCCACCGTGGCGGCTGTACATCGCGTTGACCGGTCTGCTCGTGCTCGGCGGCACCTGGTACGTCGGCCGGCTGGACCGCTACCTGCCGAATTCGATCCGCAGCACGACCGTGCTCGGCGAGTACGCACCCGCGTACAAACCGCCCGCAGAGACGCCGCCCGCGAAGTAGCCGCGTTACTCTGGCGCAGATGCGCAACTACGGTGGGAACGTGCGGTTTACGCCGCGACGCTACGCCAAGCCGCGCACCGTCGACGAGCTCGCGGCGCTCGTCCGTGACAGCAAGCGCATTCGCGCCGTCGGAGCCGCGCATTCGTGGTCGCCGGCGATCGTCACCGACGACACACTGGTCTCGCTCGATCGCATGCGCGGGGTGATCGCGCTCGATCGCGACGCAAAGCGCATCACCGTGCAGGGCGGCATGCGGCTGCGCGAGCTCAACGCGTATCTCGATCGGGAAGGCCTCGCCCTCGCGAGCCTCGGCTCGATCGACAGCCAATCGGTCGCCGGTGTGATCGCGACGGGCACGCACGGTAGCGGCAAGAACTTTCGCTGCCTCAGCGCGCAGGTCGCAAAGCTCGATCTGATCGACGGCACAGGCAACCGGGTCACACTCGAGCGCGGCCAGCCAGACTTCGACGGCGCCGTCGTCGGCCTCGGCGCGCTCGGCATCGTCCATGCGGTGACATTCGACGTCGTCGATGCGTTCCGGCTACACGATCGCACCGGGCTCGCGAAGCTCGACGAGGTAATCGAGGCGATCGACGAGCATGTTGCGAGCGCCGACCACTTCAAGCTGTGGTGGTTCCCGCCGCACGACCACGCGATCATCTACCGCTACATGCGCACCGACCGCGCGTCGAACGACGCCCGGTTCCGCCGCTGGTTCAAGGAGCGCGTGATCGCGGTCGGCGTGTATCGCAGCCTCGTTGCGATTGGCCAGCTGAGCGGCCGGCGCTGGATTCCCGCGTTCAACCGCTTCCTCACCGGCCAAGCGGGCCAGCCGCTGAATCGCATCACGCCGAGCCACATCGGCTACCTGACGCCGATCCCACCGGTGCACCGCGAGTCGGAGTGGGCGTTCGACATCAAGGATGCCAAGCCGCTGCTGCGCGAGTATCGCCGCCTGCTGCCCGGCGACGGCCACACGTACAACTTCATCCAGGAGCTGCGGTTCAGCAGAGCCGACAATCTTTGGCTCAGCCCTGGGTATCAACGCGACTCGATCTGGTTGTCGCTCTACAACATCGATCGCAAGAACTGGTCAGCACAGCTCGCCAAGTTCGAAGCGTTCGCGCGCGCGAATGGCGGCCGCCCGCACTGGGGCAAGGAAGCGACGTTCGATCGCACCTACCTGCGCGGGCAGTACGCGCGCCTCGACGAGTTCGCGGCGCTCGCCGCTCGCTTCGATCCCGATCGCAAGTTCCGCAACGCGTGGCTCGACGAGATACTCGGGGTGTAATGCCGGCGCCCATGGCGCGTCGTAGGGGCAAACGCGCAATCAAGCGCCAGGCCCCCGGAGACAACCATGGAAACGAAGAACGAGACCTCGAACTGTCGCTGTGCCAACGCCACTTGCCCCTGCGCTCAGCCGCAAAGCCAGCGGTGCACCTGCGGCGATCAGTGCAAGTGTGCGGCGACCTGCCGCTGTGACCAGGAGTGCCGCTGCGCAGCTGCAAAATAGTGTGTCGCCGTGTGTAATGCCGGCGCGGCGAATGCGTCGTACGGTCATGGAGACCATGTCCGAGCCCGCAACCGTCACCGAGAAGCTCGTAGGGAGTCACCGCGAGTTTCTGGAGTACGTGCAACGCCGCGTCGGCGATCGTGCCCTCGCCGAGGAGATCGTCCAGGACGCGCTCGTGCGCAGCCTCGAGCACGAGGGCGACATCCGCGAGTCGGCGATTGGCTGGTTCTATCGTGTGCTGCGCAACGCGATCATCGATCGCGCGCGGCGCGCGGCCGTGCAACGCGGACGCCTCGACGCGCTCGCGCACGAGCCCGAGGCTGCGCCCGATGCCGAGCTGCAAGCGGTCGTGTGTCGGTGCGTCGCGACGCTCGCCGATACGCTCAAGCCGGAGTACGCCGACGCGCTGCGCAGGATCGATATCGAAGACATGCCGGTGAAGGACTATGCGGAGCAGGCCGGCATCTCTGCGAGCAACGCAGGCGTTCGCGTGTTCCGCGCCCGCGAGGCGCTGCGCAAGCAAGTGGCGCGCGCGTGTGGCACGTGCGCGACGCACGGCTGCCTCGACTGCTCGTGCGGCACTACCAGTTGAAGTACTGCGCGAGCAGCTCGTAGACGAGCGGTGCGCTGAGCGCGCCGGCAAACGCGCCGAGCATTGCGAGGAACAGCGGCAGAATGATGCGCCGCCGTCTGCGCCGCATCACCATTGCCGCACCAACCGCGGGCCAGCGTGGCTGGAGCGGACGCGGTGCGCGCAGCTGGAGTGGAGGCGGTGCGCGCAGCTGGAGCGCGCGCATCGGTTGGTACACGACCGGCGGCGGGGTGGGTTCGGGCGGCAACGGCAGCGGTGCTGGCGTCTGGGGACGTTGCATCGGGACCGGTGTTTGGAGCACCGGAGCCAGTTGCACCGTCGGCATCGAAGGCACGAGCGGCGGCGGAAGGATCGGTTTGGCATCGACCAGCGACGCAGCGCTGGTCCGCGGCGCGGGCTGCGCGGTGATCGGCCGACTACCGCGAACAGGACGCGCGGTCTCGCCCGCGAGCTTGAACACCCACTCGACCCACTCCATCACCTCGGCGTTCGACGACGGCTTGGCGACGCCGGCGAGCGCGTTGCGCAGCGCGGTCGCGTTCTGCCAGCGCAGCATAGGATCGCGCTGCAACGCGGTCATCACGATCGATTCGAGCTCGGCGGGGATGTCGTGGTTGTATGTGGAAGGCGGCGTGATCGGCTCCGAGCGCACCTTGCGCATCATCTCGAAGTCATCATCGGCATCGAACAGGCGCGCGTTGCAGAGCATCTCGTACGCGACGACGCCAACCGCCCACAAATCCGCGCGGCGATCGAGGCCGGTGTCTTCGAGATATTCGGGCGCGATGTAGCCGAGCTTGCCCTTGATGATGCCGGCCTGCGTGTGTGTGCTGACTGTCTTCGCGATGCCGAAGTCGATCAGCTTCACGACACCGTTGCTCGAGATCACGATGTTCGACGGCGACACGTCGCGATGCACGATGCGCAGCGGTTTGCCGTGCTCGTCGCAGCGATCGTGCGCATACGCGAGCGCATCGCAGATCTGGATCAGGAGGTTGAGCGCGATCGGGTACGGAATCAGTCCGACGGTTGCAGCACCGTGGCGAAGCAGCTGCTTGAGCGTCGGGCCTGCAACCAGCTCCATCGCGAGGAAGTACTCCTCGCCGACCGTGCCGAAGTCGTAGACCTCGGCGATGTTGCGATGGCGCAAGAGCGAGACAAGCCGCGCTTCATCGAGGAAGAGCTTCACGAGATCCGGATCGGCAGCCGCGTGCGGGAGCATGCGCTTGAGCGCGACCCGCTGGCGTACGCCTTTGACCCGACGCTCGGCGCGATGCACGGACGCCATGCCGCCGGTACCGAGCTGCTCGCCAATCGAGTACTCGCCGAAGGTCGCGGTCGGGTCCGGCGAGTCATTGCGCGGCCATGCGCGTGGGGCGGTGATCTCGCCCGACAGGATGATGGTCGACTTCTCGTCGCCGAACGTCTCCGCCCGGAGGCCACGGCGGACAGAGGCACGACCCTGTCCCGACCACTCCACTGGCGGAGTCCACACGTCGCGGCGACCCACGCAAGCTCATCGAGCAAAGCGCGAGCCACCTCACAGCGCGATTCGACGTTGAAGTTTCAGGCGCTTGGCGTGGTCCGCAGCGGGGGATGGGGCCTCAGGGACGGCGAGTGAAATCGCCGGGTTGGCTATCCGTGTTTTGCACACATCAAAGCGGCGGCTCGATCGCGATGTCGGTACTCGCGGTCGGCGCCGCCAGCCGCTCGCGCAGGGGATCGAGCGGCGGGAGCTTCAGCGCCGCACGCTCGCGTTCGCAGATCCGCCCCCATCCGTCGGCGACCAGAGAGCTGCGCACCTCGCGGATGCACGCCTCGGTCTCGGTCGCCGCGTTGGCGGAATGCTTCGTGACGCGCGCGAGCTGAGCGAGACGTGCATGCGCTGCCGCACGCACGCTCGGATCGCTACTCATCGTCAGCTTGCGATACCCAAGCGCGACATCGTCGGCATGTGCACCGCGCCGGCCGCGGACGACGTCTTCGAGCTGGAAGTCGAGGAGCATGCGCGTCACGGTCTCGCTGTTGTTCGATACGAAGGCGAGCTCGAGACGCACGGCGCCGGCCATCACGCTGCCGATACGTCGCTGTAGACACA
>DASUFX010000101.1:0-8333 GCA_036274355.1 Kofleriaceae bacterium
TCGACTTGTCCGACGTACGGATCGGCGACGGCGCAGCCGCCGTCGGCAACAGCGCCGACAGACCACGCCCGAGCCCACGCTTCTTGAGATCCGAGGTCATCATGCGACTGTTGCCCTTTCACGGCGGGACGCCAAGGACAATGATTGACATGTGCGATCGAGAAACTCGTCCGCCACCGCCAGGTAACTCTTCGTACCCGGACAGCGCAAATCGTAGAGCAGCACCGGTTTGCCGTGGCTCGGCGCCTCCGAGAGGCGGACGTTGCGCGGCACCGTGGTGTCGAGGACCTTGTCGCCAAAATGCTTGGCCACCTCGGCGCGGACCTGGTTCGCCAGGTTCATGCGGCCGTCGAACATCGTGAACAACACGCCGTCGATCGTGAGGTGCGGGTTGTACGCCGCCTTCACCTTCTCGATCGTCGCGGTCAGCGCCGATAGGCCCTCGAGTGCGAAGTATTCGGCCTGCATCGGTACGACGATGCCGTCCGCCGCGACCAGCGCGTTGAGCGTGAGCATGCCGAGCGATGGCGGGCAGTCGATGACGATGTAGTCGTACTCGTTCGCGACGGGCGCGAGCGCGTTCGCCAGATACCGTTCGCGGTGCTCGGCGCCGATCAGCTCGATCTCTGCACCGACGAGGTCCGTCGTCGCCGGCGCGACGAACAGCGTCGTGATGTCGGTCGGCCGGATCACGTCCTCGAGCGCGACCTCGCCAACGAGCACGTCGTAGACGGTGAGCTCGACCTTGTCGCGCGGGTAGCCGACGCCACTCGACGCATTGCCTTGGGGATCGAAATCGACCAGCAGCACGCGATAGCCGCGAGAGGCGATCGATGCAGCGAGATTGATCGACGTCGTCGTCTTGCCGACGCCCCCCTTCTGGTTCGCTACAGCGACGATGCGGGACATGTTCAGCGGCGTATCACGCAGCTATGACGATCCAAAAATTTGGCCCTCGTATCGCGTTCGGCGTACCTTGTACGCAGATGTAGGACATGTGGGCATGTCCTTGAAGGAGCGCCAATGTCGTCTGGAATTCCGCGTATTTATACTTCGTTTGCCGAGTTCGAGCGCGAGGAGCTGCGCCGGTTGGATTCCCTCCACACGTCGGTCGATGATCTCGTGGAGGAGCGCTTCGCAGAAGAGCTCGACTTCGGTCAGAGCGACCAGCCGCGCCGTCGCGGCCGCCCGCGCAAGCACCCGCGCTGATCAGCGGCAGACATCCAGCGTGTACGTGCCGCAGAAGGTGCCGCTGCATGGCTGGCCGCACGTACCGCTGACACAGTCCGAACCGCTCCAGCAATCTTTGCCCGTCGCGCACGGGCCACATTCAGATCCGCAATCGACGTCGGTCTCGAGTCCGTTGCGAACCCCGTCGAAGCAGGTCGCGTTTGCTTCGCACGCGTGACACGGCCCGCCGCAATCGACGCCGGTTTCGCCCGCGTCCTGGACGCGATCGAAGCACGCGTCTGCCGGCGGCGCCGTCACGCACGTCCCGTCGGCACAGGGGGCGAGGTGGACGCGAAACCCGATCGACAACAGCCGTTCGTCGCTGATCTCGATGTCGGGCGCCATTAACGACTTGATGAGCGAGTTTGCCTCGAACTCGGCGCGCGAGATCTGGAAGTCGTAGGGCTGCGTGTCGAGCATGCGGAAGAACGCGACGTGCGCGCTCGGATACGAGTCGAACATCTGCACGAGGCTCGTGTACGCCGCACCACGCGCGACCTCGGGTGGCACCGCACCTTGAATCGTCGCGTCGAAGCCGCCATGGCCATCGGCGACCAGCCGCGCACGCATCTGCACGAGCGGCAGGATGACCGGATCGGCGTCGACAAATACCGGCAGGTGCACGGCACCGGCGCCGCGCTCCTTCGTCGAGACCTCGAATGTTCCGTCGAACAGCGAGCCGGCGATCAGCTCGGCGTCGTCACCATCGGCGCCGAAGTAACGAAGCGCGACGGTTTCGTCGGTCGTGAAATCGTCCGCGACGAGCTCGACCGACGATGCGATCACGCCGGATGCGATCATGTCGTTGCCGTGCTTGGTGACGTCGTCGGCGACCGACGCCAGCGTGGCGGTCACCATGCCGAGCTGGTTGTCGATCGTGCGGTCGCCGTCGAGGTCGGCACCGGTCGCGCGGGCCTCGTTGGTCGTGAGCGGCACCGCGATCTGATCGACGACGAAGCGGCGCGTCTCGCCGGTGTAGTTGATCTCGGCGGGCTCGGCCGTGCAGGCGGCGAGGGCGAACAAAAGGCAGGCTCGTTTCATGGCCGTTCGTGACTGCAGTCATGGTGCCAGGTCCGACCATTCGAGAAACCGTGTACTTGCGGTCGGGAGATCGACGGTTGCCGGCGAATCGCGACGCGGATGTCGTGGCTTCGCCGAAGGTGTCGAGCTTTCACCGTCGACGACGGTCAACCCTCGATGTCGTAGTCCTTGAGCTTCTTGTAGAGCGTCGAGCGATCGATCTCGAGGATCGCGGCGGCTTGCGCCTTGTTGCCATTCGTTGCCGCGAGCGCGGCGAGGATGCCTTCCTTCTCGAGCTCGCGCAGCGACTTCGCGCGACCTGCCAGCGCCGTGGGTGGAGCGGCATCGATCGTCACCGCCGGCGTGATCGCGGGTGCGATCGATGGAACGGCGGTCGAGATTGCCGAACCGAGCGGCGGTGTCGGCGGCGAGTTGCGGGTGCGCGGTGGCGCTGCCTGCGCGAGCACCTGTGGCGGGAGATCCTGCGCCATGATCTGTTCGCGTTCGCCGAGCACGATCGCGCGCTCGACCGCGTTGCGGAGCTCGCGCACGTTGCCCGGCCAGTGATAGCGCGTCATCGCGGCGATCGCGTCGGGCGCGAAGCCGGTGATGCGGCGCGCGGCTTGATGACGGAAGCGCGTGAGGAAGTGGTCGGCGAGCAGCGGCACGTCGTCGAGGCGATCGCGCAGCGGCGGCACCTCGATGTGGATCACGCTGAGTCGGTAGTAGAGGTCCTCGCGGAACGTGCCGCGCTTGACCATCTCGGCAAGGTCGCGGTTCGTAGCGGCGACGACGCGGACGTCGACCTCGATCGCCTTCTGCCCGCCGACGCGCTCGAACCTGCGCTCCTCGAGCACGCGGAGAAACTTCGTCTGCAAGCCGAGCGGCAGCTCGCCGACCTCGTCGAGGAACAGCGTGCCGCGATCGGCCATCTCGAAGCGGCCGGCCTTCTTCTCGGTCGCGCCGGTGAATGCGCCCTTCTCGTGGCCGAACAGCTCGCTCTCGATCAATGACTCGGTGAGCGCGGCGCAGTTGACCGCGACGCACGGGCCCTTCGCGCGCCGGCTCGCCCGGTGAATCGCGCGCGCGACCATTTCCTTGCCGGAGCCCGACTCGCCCCCGAGCAAGATCGTCGCGTCGCTCGGACCCACGCGGTTCACGAAGTCGACGACGCGCTGGGCGGCGGGCGACCGCCCGATGAGCTCGCCGTCGCTGTAGCGTTCCTCGAGCGCCTCGGCGCGACGCGACAATTGATCGCGCGTATCGGCACCGACCCACGCGGCACCGGTGAGGTGAGCGAGGCAGCCGGCGGCGAGGCTATCGGCCTCGTCCCACTCGGCACCTTTGCGATCGATCCACAGCACCGCGACCACCTCGTCGGCACTGCCGTGCACCGGAGCAGCGATCAGCGCGCGGCCGCCCGCCGAGGCTGAGATCGTCGCGGTCACGACCTGGCGCTGGTTGATCACCTTGTCGATCACTTCCTGGGGGATCTGCAGCTGCGACGTGTCGCTTGGCCCGATCGCGGCGGCGACCGGAGACGGGCGCTTGCCCGCCGATAGCACGAACGCGCGGTGCGCTTCGAGCGCGGTGCGCGCGGCATCACACGCGGCACGGGCGACGGCATCGCGGCCGGCCGCAGATTCGGCGCGCAGGCGATCTCCAAGCTGCGCGATGGCGGCGAGGTGGCGGCGGGCGCGGTCGTCGCGGCCGGTGAGTGCGAGCAGCTGGCGGCTCGACACTTCCATCGTGACGTGGCTCGACGCCTTGGTCACCGCGACGCCATCGGCCGGCAGGAACGCGAGCTTCGTCGCGCCGAGCACGATCTCGTCGCCCGACTCGAGCCGGTGCTCGGAGATCTCGGCGCCGTTGATCAGCGTGCGCTTCTCGGCGACGAACGTCAGCGCGCCGTCGCGCAGCTCGATGAGGCCGTGATTGCGCGACACGGTCGGATCGCTGAGCTGCACGTCGCATTTCTCGTCGCGGCCGACCTTCGTGCCACGCATGCGGAGCTCGAATTCGCGGCCCGCATCCGGACCTTCGATGACGACGAGTCGCGCCAACGACATGCCGGCATCTTAGTGTAAGTTTCGCGCGATGAAGCGCCTGGTGCTCGCGATCCTCCTCGTCGCCGCCTGCAGCGGCAGCAAGCAGAAGCAGGGCGATACGACCGGCAGCGGTTCTGCCCTCTATGCCAAGAAGATCCTCGTCGCGTGGGGCATCTCGCAGAACGGGTCGTCGGCCGAGATCTTCTTGCAGACCACCGACGAGACCGGCAAGCAGACGAGCTACCCGGTCGGCACCTACGAAGGCACCTGCCAGCAGATCAAGCCGGCCGAGGACATGAAGGCGCTGACCGGCGTCAACTGCACCGCGGGCAACGGCGGGATCGAGCTGCACGCCGTCGTCAACGACGCCGACATCGTCGTGCTCAAGCTCAAGGTGCAGGTCGGCGTCACACCTGATCCGATGGCGCGCGAAGAAGTCACGCGGGTGAAAGCACCCGCAGGTGCTGCGATCGAAGCGGCATAAATTGCACTACCCCGACGGCACGGCGAGCCCGGTAACGGCCGGCAACGCACGTGAAGATCGCGTGAACATCTTCCGGGGCGCGCGAGCCATGCGACATTCGCCGGATGCGAAGCGCGGTTGTGGCAGTGGTATTGGTTGCGGCGTGCGGCGGCGACCCCGACGGAACGCGCCCGATGGACGCACGGGTTGGCGACACCCAGACCGTCGACGCCCAGATCGACGCGAAGGTGTTCATGGACGCGAAGGTGTACATGGACGCGCCGCCCGATGCGGCCGGCGTGTGCAATCCGCTCACGCAGACCGGCTGCAACGTCGGCGACAAATGCACGTGGCTGCTCGACGCGGTCACGCCGCAATACGTTGGCCACATCGGGTGCGCGCCGGCGGGAACCGCGAACACTGGCGACGCATGCATCTACGGCGCACCCGGCGTCACCGGCTACGACGGCTGCAAGAAAGGCCTCGTGTGCGGCGACTATCGCGGTGGCGCGGGCGTCTGCAAACAGATCTGCGACAACCAGGGCGGCAGTCCCGCGTGTGGTGCGAACACCTCGTGCGTGACGTACTCGGGGTTGTTCTCCACCGGCTCGACGACGCCTGCTGCCGCCGGAGTCTGCGATCCGTCATGCGATCCGCTCGCCGACAATGACTTCGACGGTGCGGGCGCACTCACCAAGACCGGCACGACCTGCGGAAGCTCGGCGACCGTCGGTTGCTACGGCTATCCGAGCTTCGGTACACCGCCGATCACGGCGTGGAGCTGCACGAGCGACATCAACTACCTGGAAGCGCAACCCGCCGGCTTCCGCCATCGCGTGCAGTGCACCGAGACCAGCGGCTGCGCCGATCCAGGGCCTACGCTCTACGTGAACAGCTGCAACCAAGGTTACCTGCCGCTATTGCGCGAGAGCACGATGGTGTCGACCGCGGTCTGCGTCGCGATGTGCAAGCCGCACAATTGCTACCTGGGCAGCTGCGGCACCAACAACGACTTCCGCCTCGGCGATGCGCCGCACCGCTGCAACACGAGCGACGCGATGGGCACGTTCGATACGAGCGCGGGCGGCGAGCACTGTCGCTTCATCTGGAGCTTCGAGATCGACGACAACAACACCTTCCTGCGCTCGCCGTCGAGCGACACGGTTGGCTTCTGCTTCGATCACTCGAAGTACCTCTATGACAGCAACAACGACGGCACGGCCGACACGCCGTTGCCGCCGTGCGCGACGTTGCCCAACGGGACGGGCTCGGGGACGAGCTTTGGCGCTGCCGATCTCGGCTGCGTGGATACCGCGAACGCCGGACTGCCGTTTACCGGCAAGCCGCACGTGGCCAACCACCTCGATTTGCGCCTGTTGTTCCATCCGACGCGCGCGCCGTGAACGCGCATTAGCGCAGCGCCGACGCTGTTAGCGCACACCGGATCTACGGCGCGGTCGGCAGGGTTTCATCGCGCAGTGAGACGCGTGCACACACAGGAACTTGCACGCGCCGATCGACCGTCTGTAGCGTGGAAGATGGGCGTTCGTGCGGACAGCGTTGCTCTTGATGGTCGTGCTGGGTGGCTGCGTTGCAGACGCAGAGGATCCGCCGCCGGTGAAGACCGTGGCTGGGGGCGATGTCACGCTGCTCGATGAACAGGACACCGAGATGGATGTCTGTGCGCTCGCCGCCGAGCTGCCGACCGAGGACATCTGCTCGCTCGCGTGTGACCCGCCGGCGATGGCCGCGCGCATGGTGAGCGATGGCATGGGCGAGCCTGGCACGTGCTATCAGCTCTATTGCGCGCTGCCAGACGATGCCCACGTGCTCGTCGGCGTTTGTCTGCCGCCGTGACGCGTACGCGTTGCAGCAGCTGCCAGTCGTGGTAATGCGGGTGCGCGACCATGCAGCGCGATACTCGAACCATGCGGCTGTACCTCGTCGCCTTCTTCGCGGTCGTCGCGTGCGGTGACGATGGCGCTGCGGTTCATGACGCCGCACCCGACACACCGGATCTGTGCGCGAAGCCGGCGAGCTCGTGCAATCCGCTCTCGCAGAGTGGCTGCGGTGCCGGCGAGAAATGCACGTGGATCCTCGACGCGCTCATGCCGCAGTACGCGGGACACATCGGCTGTGCACGCGCAGGCAACGGCGACATCGGTGCGGCATGCACGTACCGTGCGCCTGGCTGCGACGGCTACGACAACTGCAAGCAGGGTCTCGTGTGCAGCGACTTCTTCGGCGGCGCGGGTGTGTGCAAGCAGGTCTGCGATTACCAGGGCGGCATTCCTGCGTGCGATGCGCAGCACTCGTGCGTGCCGTATTCAGGTCTGTTCGAAACCGAAACGACGATGCAAGCGGCTGGCGTTTGCGACGTCGCGTGCAATCCGCTCACGGACAACGACTTCGACGGCGCAGGCACGGCGTCGACGCGCACGACGAACGCGTGCGGTAGCGATCCGACGATCGGCTGCTACGGCTATCCGAGCTTCGGCACGTTCCCGAAAACCGAATGGAGCTGCACGATCGATCGCAATGCGGCGATCGCGCAGCCGACTGGCCTGCGCCATCGCGTGCTGTGCACCACCGCGAACGGCTGTGCCGACCCGAGCGTGTACATCAATAGCTGCAACCAGGGGTACCTGCCGCTGCTCCGCGAGAGCACGATGGTATCGACGGCGATCTGCACGGCGCTGTGCAAGCCGAAGAACTGCTTCGCTGGCAGCTGCGGCACGGGCGATATCGATCGGCTCGGCGCGGCACCGCATCGCTGCCAGACGCCGGATCGCGTTGGCTCGTTCAACACAGGTGCTGACGGCGAGCACTGCCGCTTCATCTGGAGCTTCGAGATCGATACCCAGGGCAATTTCCTGCGCTCGTCGACGAGCGACACCGTCGGCTTCTGCTTCGATCACAGCAAGTACCTCTACGATTCCAACGCCGACAACACTCCAGATACGCCGCTGCCGGCGTGCGCGACGTTGCCCGACGGCTTCGCGACGACAACGAGCAAGGTCGATGGCGCAGCAGACATCGGCTGCGTCGATACGACACATGCGCAGCTCGCGCACGGCAAGGCACCCGCGCAGCCCACATTTGACGATCTCCGCCCGCTGTTCACGCGCGCAGTGAAGTAGATCGCACGCGACGCGCTGTCACGGCGTTGATGTGGTGGCGTGCGCGCTGCGCGTGCGCTGCACCACGCGGCGCGATGTCGGCAACGCAGGAGTGGTTTGCGGTGGACAGCGGCAGCGCGCGCGATCGATCACGCAGCGATTCATTGTCGACGCAGGAGTGGAGAGCGGTGAAGAGCGCTGATAACTGCGATCGCGCGCTCGTAGCATCTGTCCGGAAACCGGACGTCAGCAGGCGCGTCGCACGCGATGCGACGGCGCAGCGGATAGTGGTCTCATGCGCAAACTCCTCTGTATCGCGATCGCGCTACTCGGCGGCTGTGGTGGTTGTGACAAGGAAAAATTGCACCCTGATCCACCCGACAGCGGTGGCGACGCCATCATCGATGGCTGCAACCCGCTCACCCAAGCAGGCTGTGCAGCCACCGAAAAATG
>DASUFX010000102.1:0-10475 GCA_036274355.1 Kofleriaceae bacterium
GCGCAAACGCATCGCAGGGTTGCTCTCGGGTCTCGACGTTCACTACGACCTCGGCGCGGGTCATCCACTGCTCGGTCGCCGTATGCCGGATCTGGATGTGGTCACCGCCGACGGTCCGCGCCGTGTGTTCGCATTGCTGCACGAAGCTCGACCGGTGTTGCTGAATCTCGGCGAGCCGCTCGACATCGCAGCGTGGGCGGATCGCGTTCGCCGCGTCGACGCTCGTTACACAGGCGCGTGGGAGCTCCCCGTGCTCGGCGCAGTCGCCGCTCCAACCGCCGTGCTGATCCGACCGGACGGCCACGTTGCGTGGGTCGGCGACGGAACGGATCGCGGCCTGCGCGATGCGTTGACTACGTGGTTCGGACCGCCAACCGCGACGTAGCGATCAGGTGCCCGCAGGTGAGCGCGCGATCACGTTGTAGACGCGATTCGGCGGTAGCTGATCGAACAGCGGACGATCAGCGGTGATCGTGACCGCGGGTGTCGTATCGACGAGGAACGTCAGGTTGCGGCGAATCGCGAGCAGCGTCTGCATCACTTCGACCGGATCGCGGCCAACGCGCTGCGCGACGCGCGGATGCGCTTCGAACGCGACGAGTACCTCGCGGGCGCGTCGAATCGTCTGTGCGGCACCCTCGACGACGGAAGCCTCGGTGCCTTCGACATCGATCTTGATCACACACGCCGCACCACTCGGTAGGCACAGATCATCGACGCGCTGGACGTCGATCGGCCCATCCTTGGCGGGCGCCACGTACATCGCGTGTGCGCTCGGGTCCTGCGGCGGACGCACGAGTCTGCCGCGGCCTGCGAAGTTGCCGACTGCTGCATGACGCGCATCGGCGACCACGCGCATCGCGCGCAGGTTGCGCTCGAGCACGCCGTAGGCCGCGCGATTGGGTTCGTACGCGACGACGCGCTTGATGTTCTTGCACCGCGCGACCAGATGCGCAGACACCGTACCGATGTCGGCGCCGCAATCGACGAGGGTGACGTCTCCCGAGAGCTGGCACACAGCGGAGCTGAGTGCGCGCATGAACGCAGCCTCGTAATCACGCACGTCGTCTTCGAGCCATTGGTTGCACGGGCGCCACAGCGGCACCCGGAGCTCGACGTCACCGAGCGAATACACGACGAGATGATCGAGGAGGCCGCGATGACGCGCTAATGACAACAGCCGATCGCCACCGCGGATCTTGCGCTTCGACAAGAAGCGTCCGAGTCGGAAGTACCAAGGTACCCGCGCGAGCGGCGCGTTCGAGAGCTCCTTGAAATCGAAGTCGTCATCCATGGCACCGCAGCCCATTGCAGGCGGCAGACCACCGTCGAGAAACACCGTCGAACGTCGCGCGCCGTCACGACCGGCTACGTGTGCACACGGCGAAGCGTCCCTCGGGGGCTCGCGCTGCGGGCTCTGCGAACGGTTTGTTCCATCGCGCTTGTGTCACAGCGGGCGCGATGGCGCTCGGCATCACGGCAGCGGGAGACCGTCGCTGAGTAGATATGCGGCGTGGACCAGCGCGAGGTGGCTGAACGCCTGCGGGAAGTTGCCGATCTGTCGCTTCTCGCGCGTCAGGTATTCCTCGGCAAGCAGGCCGACGTCATTGCACAGGCTTGCGACCCGCTCGAAGAGACGGCGCGCGTCATCGCGGCGTCCCATCATGTGATAGACGTCCGCGAGCCAGAACGAGCACGCGAGGAACACACCCTCCTCGCCCACCAGGCCGTCGTCGCTCGCGTCCGTTCGATAACGCAGAACGAGGCCGTCCTGCACGAGCTCCTTCTCGATCGCTTTCACCGTACCGACGACTTTCGGATCGGTGGCGGGCAAGAAGCCGCTCATCGGGATGAACAAGAGGCTCGCATCGACGTTTGGCGATCCGTAGTACTGCGTGAACGTGTTGCGCTTCGGATCGAAGCCCTTGTCGAGGATCTCGACGCGGATCTTGTCGCGTAGCGCTTCCCACGGCGCCTTGTCTTCTTGGAGCTCGAACATGTCGATCAGGCGGATCCAGCGATCGATCGTCACCCATGCGGCGACCTTCGACGCCGTGAATGATCGTGTCGGCCCACGCATCTCCCAGATGCCGTGGTCCTCCTTCATCCACATCTGCTCGACAACATGGCACAACGATTTCATCGTCTCTCGCGCACGCGGATTCAACCGACCCTGTGATCGCGCGAACAGGAAGACGACTGCGGCAAGCTCGCCGAGCACGTCGAGCTGGAACTGATCGTACGCGCCATTTCCGATGCGCACCGGCTTCGCGCCGCCGTGGCCCGACAGCCATGGCAACGGGATCTCGGTGAGGATTCGCTCGCCGCGGATGCCGTACATGATCTGGAACTGCTCGGGTGCACCACCGATTGCATCGATCAACCAGTCGCCGAACGCCGCTGCTTCGCCGGTCAGGCCCGCGGACATCAGAGCGTTGAGCGCGAGCACGGAGTCGCGGATCCACGTGAAGCGATAGTCCCAGTTGCGTTCGCCGCCCGGCGTTTCCGGCAAGCCGAACGTAGGCGCTGCGACGATCGCGCCGTTCGGCCGATACGTGCACGCCTTCAGCGTGATCAGTGACCGCATCACGAGCGCTTGGTACTTGTTCGGCAACCGGATCCGAGACGTCCAGTCCTGCCAGAACGCCTCGGTGTCGCGCAAAGCCGCAGCGATATCGAGCGGCGGCGGTACCGATTCGTACGGCCGCGCCCACGCCAGCTCGTATGCGACCCGCTCTCCCGCATTGACCGTTAGCTCGGCGTCGAACGGCGGCGCACCGCGGCCGCGCCCACCGCGCAGGTACACGGCGTCGGGGCCGGCGATCGCCGATGACACCGAGCCGTTCGTCTCCTCGCGTGGCACAGTCAGGCCGTACGCAAAGCGCGGATGCAGCTGGAACTGCATCGTCACCGAACCGCGCACGCCCTCGATGATGCGCACGACACGCGGAGCACCTCGTCGGATCGGCATGAAATCGGTCAGCCGCACGATGCCGTCGGCCGTTTCCATCTCGGTCTCGAGGATCAGCGATTCGCCACGGTAGCGCCGCTTCACCGACTTCAGCGGACGCACGGGTGCGATCTTCCATTGCCCGTTCTCCGGTGTGCCGAGCAGCGACGCGAAGCAGGAACCATCGTCGAATTCCGGTAGGCACATGAAGTTGATCGAGCCGTCCTTGCCGACCAACCCCGCCGTATGCAGATCACCGATCAGTGCGTTGTCCTCGATCGCCGGCTGCGGCTGGGGAGGACGCGAAACGATTTGGCGACGACTGTCCTGCTGCGTTGCTGCTGCCATGGCGCACCATCTGGTTGTTCACGACAACCCTACGGCCCGTACTCGTTGCTGCAATCGCGTGAGCTACGCAGTCACCGCGCGCTCGCGGTGAGCCGTGCAGTCGTGACATCGGCGCGCAGAAAGTCGAACACGACGCGCACCGCGACGGCACCTTCGCCGACGGCCGAAGCAAGTCGCTTCGTCGAGCCCGCGCGCACATCACCAGCCGCAAACACGCCGGGCATGCTTGTCTCCAGCAGCATCGGCGTGCGATCACCGAACGCGCGGCGCGCGCGCGGCGACAGCTCGTGGTCCGTCAGGATGAAACCGTTGGCGTCGCGCTCCAGCGCACCATGCAGCCAATCGCTGTACGGCACCGCACCGATCATCACGAACAGTGCAGTGGCCCTCACGGCGTCGACGCTGCCATTACGGCGTTCGCGCAACATGACTTCGGCAAGCGCACGCTCGCCGTTTGCGTCGACGACTTCGGCCTCCAGCCGCACTTCTACGTTGCGTAGCCGCCGGATCTCGTCGACGAGATACGCAGACATGTGCTCGCCAAGCGACTTACCGCGCACCGCAAGCACGACGCGGCGCACACTCTTCGCGAGGTGGACGACCGCCTGCCCTGCCGAGTTGCCACCGCCGCACACCACGACATCCTGACCGCGTAACGCGAGCGCAACGTCTGCGCCGGCCGTGTAGAACACACCACGGCCGGAAAACTTGTCGACTTGCGGCACACCAAGCCGCCGATACGCCGCACCGGTTGCCACGATCAGTGCGCGCGCCCGGATCTGCGTACCGTCGTCGAGCGAGACGACACGCATACCGTCGGTGAGCCGAATGCCGACAGCGTTGCGCGCCAGTGCGTACTTCGCACCGAACAACCACGCCTGTTGATACGCGCGCTGTGCGAGGTCGGCGCCGCTGATGCCGCGCGGGAAGCCGAGAAAGTTCCGGATCAGCGAGCTGGTGCCGGCTTGTCCGCCAACCGCCTCGCGCTCGACCACGATCGTGCTCAAGCCCTCCGATGCAGCATTGACGGCGGCAGCGAGTCCGCTCGGCCCGGCGCCGACGATCGCGAGGTCACAATCGCAGTCGGTGATCTGCGGGACGCCGAGCGAGTCGGCCAGTGCGACGTTGGTCGGATCGTGCAGCACGCGGCCATCGAACATCACGACGGCCGGCAGCCGCGCCATATCGACGCCGTGCCTCTTCACGATGTCCTGCCCCGCGTCCGAGTCGATCGTGTAGTACCCGTGCGGGATCCCATTGCGCTCGACCATGTCGCGAAGCTCTTCGCCCCGCGGCGACGGCGACTCGCTCACGATCCGCACCAGCTCGAGCCGAGGTCCGTGCATCCGCATCCACTCGGCAAGGAACTCGTTGACCACGGGATAGAGATGCACCTCGGGCGGCGCCCACGGCTTGAGGATGAAGTTGTCGAGCTGGTTGAGCGCGCAGCCTTGCAGGACGACCTCGTTCGCGCGCGCGTCGCCCCAGCCGACGAGCAATGCGCGTTGCGCGTGCGGATGGATTTCGTGCGCGCGCAACAGCAGCTCGGCGCCCGGCATCTCCGGCATCCATTGATCGGCGATGATGAGCGCGACCTGTTCTCCGTCGCGTTTCGCGCGAGCGAGCTCGTCGAGCGCGGCTTGCGCTGACAGGTGCGCGAGCACGCGATAATCGCCACCGTAGCGCCGCGCGATCGCGTCTAGCATCGCTGACAATCCGTGCGGCCGGTCGTCGATGATCATGATCAGCGGACGCGGACCGGGGCGATGCTCATCGGGCCACATACGCGCAAGCTATCGCCGCAAATCGCAGGAACAATCGCGCGCCCGACGCACGGCGGCTCGTCCAAACGCCTACCGTCGCTACGCAAACCGCGCGTGACTTTCGGTACCCGAGCCCGCACCCTTTGCGTCGAGTGATCGCTCAGGCCTCGTTAGAAGGGTCATGCCAGCAACACTGGCGAGCCGGTCAGCGGAAACGATCGATGCCCACATAGGCCGGTCTGGGCCGTTCGTGTAGCGTGGAGAGTGGCGGGGTTTTGCCGTCACTTCTGCGGTTGTTTCATGCAGCGTGATTCCCAGGACGAAGCTACCGAGACGCTGGCCGAGGGCCCACGTCGCAAATCACAGAAGCGTAGTCGTGAGCAACCAACGCGTCTCGGTCGCTATGTGATCTTGTCCGAGCTCGGTCGCGGCGGCATGAGCGTCGTCTACGTCGCCTACGATCCAACGCTCGACCGCCGCGTTGCGCTCAAGGTCGTCCGCGGCGACAAGCTGACCACTGCGCATCGCGCACGCCTGCACCGCGAAGCGCAAGCGCTCGCGCGCCTGTCCCACCCGTCGGTCGTCACGGTCTTCGATGTCGGCGATCTCACCGACGACACGTTCGTCGCGATGGAACTGATCGACGGCATGAGCCTTCGCGATTGGCTGAAGACCAAGCGCACGTGGCGCGAAATCATCAAGGTGATCCTCGCTGCTGGCCGAGGCCTCGCCGCTGCACACGCCGCCGGCATCGTTCACCGCGACATCAAGCCCGACAACATCGTGATCGCGACGAGCGGTGCAGTGAAGGTTGTCGACTTCGGTCTCGCGCGCGACCTCGGCGATCGCTCCATCGAGACCGGCGAGCACTCGGGCGACGATCTCGATCAGTCGGCGAGCAGCTATGACAGCGGTCGTCACTCCGGCAGCATTTCGAGTAGCAGCGGCTCGTCGCGCCCGCTCGACACGATCACGCAGATGGGCAACGTCGTCGGCACGCCGGCGTACATGCCACCCGAAGCGCGCAGCAAACGGCCCGAGGCCGACGAGCGCTCGGATCAGTTCAGCCTCTGCGTCACGATCTACGAAGCGCTGTACGGGCAGAAGCCGTTCAAGGTCTCGCGCAAGGGCGTGCTCGATCGCGCGGAGATGCCGACGGTCGCCGACGATCCAGAAGCCGACATGCGCACGCTCGCTGCCGCGCCGCCGCGTGACACTGACGTGCCCGCGTGGCTCCAGAAGGTTGTCAGCCGCGGGCTCGCAGTCGAACCCGGCCAGCGCTATCCGTCGGTCAATGCCCTCCTCGCCGATCTCGATCGCGATCCACAGCGCACGCGTCGCCGGATTGCCGCCGCTGCCGGCGCGCTCCTCGCAGTTGCCGGCGTCGCGACGTTCATCACCTCACGAGTGATGCCGACCGAACAGGTCGCCGCGAAGCCGAGCTGCAGCACTGGTGACGAACGCATCAATGCCGTGTGGAATCCGCAACGCCTCGCGGCGATGAAGGCGTCGCCGGCTGCACGTGGCGCGCCGTGGGTTGCCGGCGCGATCGATGCATTCGGTGCGCGCGTCGACAAGTACGCTGGCGAGTGGAAAGCGATGTACGTCGAGTCGTGCCAGGCGACGCGCGTCAACGGCATCCAATCGGAAGAGGCGCTCGACCTGCGGACTGCGTGTCTCGATCGCCATCTCGAGAGCCTCGGCGCGCTCGTGAATCTGATGGCGGACGCAAAGGTGGAGACGCTGCGGCGCGCCGGCGAAGTCGTCGACAACCTGCCGCCGGTCGCCGACTGCGCGGACGTCAAGGCGCTGCGCCTCGTCGTCAAGCGGCCCACCGATCCCAAGGTCATCGCGCGCCTCGATGCGATCGACCGCAACCTGGCGCAGCTCTCCGCGCTCTACGCGATCGGTGACGTCAACAAGGCAATCGAGGTCGCCGATCGTGTGATCGCGGAATCCGAGGCGATTGGCTATGCACCACCGCTCGCGCAGGGACTCTACTGGCGCGGGCGCTCGATCGCGGATCGCACGGGCGGCGAAGAGGCCGTCGCAATGTTCGACAAGACGTTCTCGGCCGCGCTCAGCGCCGGCGAGGACCAAATGGCTGCCGACGCCGCCTCGCGAATCGCGCAAGAGGCCCTGTTTGCCGCACAGCTCCCCGAGTTCGATCGCTGGCAGCGCATCACCCACGCGATGGCAAACCGCGTCAACGCGGCCAACATCGTGGCGTTCAGCGATCAGCTCGGCTGCATGGCGAACCACTTCTACGGGCGACCGAAGACGCGGCTCGCGTGTCTGCAGAAGCTCGTCGCGCGCGTTGGCCCGAACGAGTGGCTCGTCACCACGCTCGGCATTGCCGCGAGCGAAGCGGGTAAACCGGCCGAGGCCATCCATTGGCTCGAAAAAGGCGTCGAGCTGGCACGCTCTGAGAACGGCCCCGATCACCCGCGCACACTCGAGATGCGCGCGTATCTTTGCAAAGGCCTGCACGAGCTCGGCGACTACAAGCGCTCTGCCGATGAATGTCGCGATGCTTTGACCCGCTTGCAGAAGTCAGCGCCCGACGATCACCTGCTAATCGCACGCATCCGCATGTACCTCGCCGAATCCGAGATCGAGCTCCAGCACCCCGACGTCGCGCGCGCACTGCTCGAAGCAGCGAAGGGCGGTGGCGAAGACGAGGTCAAGCTCGAAGCCACGACGACGTTAACGGAGCTCTCGGGCGCACCCGGCACCGTCAGCGCCGAAGCGATCGCCCAGCATCGCGCCGCCGTCGCCGAGAATCAGAAGGTGTTCGAACCGTTCAACAAGCGTCACCCGAACATCGTCGCAGCTCGTCACGAGCTCGGCGTCGCGCTGCTCAGGCGCGGTGACGCGCCGGCCGCCCTCATCGAGCTGGCGAAGGCGGATACCGACGCGGACCCCGCGGAGATCAGCTCGCTCGAGCTCGCCCAGATCCGCTATGCGCACGCGGAGGCGCTGTTCAAGGCGCGCGCGAGTGACCGCGCCGAAGCGCGCAAGCTCGCCGCCGAAGCGCTCGATATCTACGTCAAGGACGCGCCAGACACCGAACGCTTCCGCAAGGAGCGCACCGCGATCGAAGGCTTCATCGCGAAGCTCGACGCGGGCGCGCGCTAGTCCTTCTTCGCTTCTTCGCCTTCGGTGAGGTGACAAGCGTGGCAGCTGAAGTCGCCCGTGTTCGTCTGCGGATCGAACGGCTTCATCTTGAGTAGGTTCGCCATCTCGGGTTCGACCTTCTCGATCATGAACTTCACCCATGGCGCGTGCTTCGGATCCTGCGCGAACGCCATGAACGCGTCGGGCTTTGGTAGTCGGGGAAGATCCGGGTTTGGCATTTCGAACGAGCCGTCCTCCGCGCCTTTGCCGTGACAGGTCTTGCAGTTCATGTTCGCGAATTTCGGATCGAACGCGCTGAACGTCTGCTTCATCGCCGGCAGCACGGTGTGCTTCATGAAAGCCATGCGCTGGTCAGCGTTCATGTCCTTGAACGCCATGTCCGCGGGCGGCGGCGTTTCGGTTTCCGGCTTCTGGGTTGCGGGTGCTTTGCCGCCGCAGGCCGCAACAAACAACGCTACGGTGATGTACTTCTTCGTCATGTGTACGGTCCTCACGCCTGTGCATAGCGAAGTGCGCGGGCGTCGCTCCAGTGGCTGCTGTTCCAAAATCTGAAACGCTGACTTCCTCGATCTCCCCGAGCGAACCGGTTGCAAAACCGCATGGACGCGCTAGCCGCCGCCCCTTGGCGCACGCGCGCTGCCGCGAGCACCGTAGCGACGCCGAGCGTGCCACCAGGGAACGATTGCTGCATCACGTAGTACCGCGCCATGCAGTCGTCTCACGCGGCACCTCAGCTGACGATGACGCGACCAGAACCGCGCATGTTGGCGCTCGTGCTCGCGGGCAGGTGGCGCGTCGGGCGGCGAGTACCTGCCGCCTCGCGCGTCGAGGACGAGCTCGCGACCGCGCCCACCGACCGCATCATTTTCGACACGACCGCCGTCGACGCGTGGGACTCGGCGCTCGTCGCGTTCGCTGCCCGCCTCCTGACCGTCACGGCGCACACGGAGGTGACCGTCGACCGCACCGGTCTACCGGCCGGCGTCCAGCGCCTGCTCGCGCTCGCCGAAGCGACACCTGCACGCGCGACGCGAGCGACGAAGCCATCGCTCTCGTTCTTCGAGCGCGTCGGGCTGTGGTCGCTCGGTCGCCACGAGCACATCGGCAAGACGCTCGAATGGATCGGCCTCTTGACCACGGCATTCGCGAAGTTCCTCGTCGGACGCGCGAAGTTTCGCCGCTCGGACCTCGGGCTCCAGATGCAGCTTGCAGGCGCCCATGCGATCGGCATCGTCAGTCTCGTCGCCGCTCTGGTCGGGCTCATTCTCGCATTCATCGCCGCGGTGCAACTGCAGTCGTTCGGCGCACAGCTGTACGTCGCGAACCTCGTCGGCATCGGCGTCGTTCGCGAGCTCGGTGCCGTGATGGCCGCGATCGTTGTCGCCGGCCGCACCGGCGCCGCGTTTGCTGCCGAGCTCGGCACGATGCGCGTCACCCAGGAGATCGACGCGCTGACCACGTTCGGTGTATCGCCGGTCGAGTACCTCGTCCTGCCGCGCGTGCTCGCGGTGACGCTGATGATGCCGCTCTTGTGCGTCTATGCCGATCTGCTCGGCGTGCTCGGCGGTGCCGCGGTCGGCATCGGCCTGATGCACATCTCCCCGCGCATCTATTACGACCAGACGATCCAGGCGATCGATCTGGCCGATCTGCTCGGTGGGCTGCTCAAGGCCGGGACCTATGGCTTTCTGATCGGCGCCGCCGGCTGCTTCACGGGCCTACGTGCCGGACGTTCGGCGGCCGCCGTCGGCAAGGCCACGACCTCCGCTGTTGTCGCCGGCATCGTGCTGGTGATCGTCGCCTGCGGCATCTACGCCGTCGTCTTCTACCGCCTTCGCATCTAGTCATGGCCTCCAGTCCACATATCGTCGTTCGTGATCTAACCGTCAGCTACGGCAGCTACGTCGTGCTGCACGATGTCAGCTTCACCGTCGAGCGCGGTGACGTCTTCGTGATCATGGGCGGCAGCGGCAGCGGCAAGAGCACGCTGCTCAACGCGATGATCGGCCTCGTCGAGCCAGTCACCGGCGACGTCCTCTATGACGACACGAGCTTCACGCACGCCGACCCCGACGAGCGCCGACGCATCTCGCGCAAGTTCGGCGTGTTGTTCCAGTTCGGCGCGCTGTTCAGCGGCCTGACGCTCGCCGAGAATGTCGCTCTCCCGCTCGAGGAGCTGACCCGGCTCGGCCGCCGCGAGATCCGAGAGCTCGCCGAGCTCAAGCTTGCGCTCGTCGGGCTCGGAAGTTTCACCGAGTTCTACCCGAGTGAGATCA
>DASUFX010000103.1:0-4119 GCA_036274355.1 Kofleriaceae bacterium
ATGCCAACGCTGTGTTTCATAGCAGGCCCCAATATGCGAACGCGACGCCCACGAGTCCCGTCACGGCGAGCGACGACCACAACGTCATCGCGAGCGAGCGATGCACGCGCTCGCGATCCGTGCGACCGAGGGTGATCGCGGCTGTCACCGCGGCGAGCACGACGACGATCGCCGCAATGGCAAGACCGCGCATGAGCGTGTCGATCCGACCGAGCATGGGTCCCGCTTCCTCCGGGGTCCACTTCTGGACAATCGCGTAACGCTGCGCCGCATTGGATTCGCCGAACACGATGATCGCGAGCAGCACGGCGATCGCTCCACCAATCGCGTCGGCGATGAACCAGCGCGACCGTGACCGTGCCAGGATCCCGACGACGAGCCCCGCCGCGAGAAAGGCGAGGGCTATGCCGATCACAAACCGCGGTCCGTCATCCCCGGTGGTCGTGAAGTCAGAGCTGAACAAGGGGATCAGGAGCAGCACCTCCATCCCAAGAATCAGGACGAGCCCACCGACGAGCTTGCCGGCCGCGATGACCACACCGTGGATCGGGCGCGTGAAGAAGAACCCCAGCCGTCCGTCGTGCAACGCACGCCCGAACAGCGACATGCCAACGATGAACGCGACGACCCACGATAGGACGACGGCACCGACCACGCAGACGTTGAACAGCCGATCGTCGTACGTGAACGATGCCAAGATCCTCGCGAGGAATCCGACGCCGGCCATGACCAACCACAGTGCCCAGCGCCGCGTCAGCTCGTAGCGAGCGATCGTGAGCAGGCCCCTCACGCTGCGACTCCTCGTTGCCGCTCGACGATGTCATTGAAGACCTCCTCGAGCGAGGCAGGCGAGGCACCCGACGCACGCTGCGGCGTTGCATCGACCTGGCCATACGATGTCTTGATCGCTTCGAGCTCGCCGCTGAGCACCAGCCGACCGTCGCGCAGCACTCCGATGTGCGTGGCGAGCCCTTCCACCGCGGCGAAGTCATGCGTCGACACGAGCGTCGTCGTGCCGCGATCGGCGAGCTCGCGGACAAGCTCCGCCAGCAGCTCGCGCCGCGCGATCGGGTCGAGCCCGAGCGTTGGATCGTCGAGCACGAGCGCCTCGGGGCTCGCGCACAGCGCGGCCGCGAGCATGACCTGCGTCTTCTGGCCGCGCGATAGCCGCCCGAACGGAGTCTTCTCGCGGATGCCGAAGTGGCGCAGGCGGCTCGAGAACGTGTCGCTGTTCCAGCGCGCATAGAGCGGAGCGCAGAAGCGCGCGAGCGCGAGCGGTGTCATATCGAGCGGGACGTCTGGCTCTTCCGGCACGACACCCAAGCGAGCCATCGCCGCGGCGCGATCCGTCCATGCGTCGCGCCCGAACAGCAGCACGCGCCCCTCGTCGGGACGCCGCAAACCGAGCAAGCAGCGAAACATGGTCGTCTTGCCGGCGCCGTTGCGCCCGAGCAGCGCGAACACCGATCCGGTCTTCACGGTCAGCGACAGCCGATCCAGCAGCGTTCGCCCGCCGATCCGAACCGTTACGTTGTCCAAGACCAACGGCTCTGTCGTCATGACTTAGCTCCCGCGCTCACACGCACGTAGCCCTTGAATGCTTCGCGAAGCGCCGCGTGTGCCTCCTCAGGTTCCGCCCCGATCGTCGCCGTCAACGACGCGAACCTCTCCGCACCTTCGCGGAGCGTTCGAGTCCGTTCGGCTCGCGCGAGGATCGGCGGCTTCGCTGCGACGAACGTCCCCTCTCCGCGCCGAACGACGAGGACGCCGAGGTCGACCAATCGCTGATACGCCTTGGCGATCGTCGCGGGATTGACCAGCAGCTCGGTCGCGAGCGTGCGCACGGAAGGAACGGCCTCACCCGGCTCCCACGCACCGCTACCGACGAGCTGCCGAATGGATTCCTCGAGCTGGCGCCACAGCGGCGTCGCGCTCGCAGGATCGAGCTTCAGCGTTTTCCGGTTCACTGTATCAGTACAGTGATACACCGGACCGGTGATTGTCAACTGTCTTCGTTACGCGGCGGCGGGCGCGGCGAACTGCGCGTGATAGAGCGTGTGGTACGCGCCACCCGCAGCGAGCAGCTGCTCGTGCGTGCCCTGCTCGACGATCTTGCCCTGTTCCATGACGAGGATGATGTCGGCGTCACGGATCGTCGAGAGCCGGTGCGCGATCACGAAGCTCGTGCGCCGCTCGCGCAGCGTCGCCATCGCGCGTTGCACGAGAACCTCGGTGCGGGTGTCGACGGACGATGTCGCCTCGTCGAGGATCAGGATCGCCGGGTTCGCGAGGAACGCGCGCGCGATCGTGATCAGCTGCTTCTCGCCGGTCGACAGATTCGAGCTCTCCTCGTCGATGACGGTGTCGTAGCCATCGGGAAGCGCGCGCACGAAACGATCGACATACGTTGCCTTTGCGGCCGCGAGCATGTCGTCTTCGGTGGCCTTCGGGCTGCCGTACTTGATGTTGTCGCGGATCGTGCCGCCGAACAGCCAGGTGTCTTGCAGCACCATGCCGAAGCGTGCGCGGACGTCGGCGCGCGGCGCGGTCGCGATATCGACGCCGTCGACCCGGATCGCGCCATCGTCCAGGTCGTAGAAGCGCATGAGCAGATTGACGAGCGTCGTCTTGCCGGCACCGGTCGGGCCGACGATCGCGACGGTTTGGCCGGCGGACGCGACGAGCGACAGCTTCTCGATCAGCGGCACCTCGGGTTTGTAACGGAACGAGACGTCCTCGAAGCGGACCTCACCGCGTAGCGGATGCGGCAGAAATGCCGCCGCGCGATCGGGTGACTGGTCGGCCTCGTCGAGCAGCTCGAACACGCGCTCGGCCGATGCGACGCCGGACTGCAGGATGTTCGAGACCTGCGCGAGCTGGCTGAGCTGTTGCGTGAACTGACGCGAGTACTGGATGAAGGCTTGGACGCTGCCGAGCAGGATCTTGCCCGTCGCAACGCGCAGCGCGCCGACCACGGCGATCGTGATGTACGTGAGGTTTCCGACGAAGTTGATCACCGGCATCATCAGGCTCGAGATGAACTGGGCGCGGAAGCCGGCGTCGAACAGCTCGTCGTTCTTCGCGCGGAAGCGGTCTTCGATCTGCTTGCGGCGGCCGAACACTTTGACGAGCGCGTGCCCGGTGAATGCTTCTTCGATCTGACCGTTGAGCACGCCGACGTGCTTCCACTGCGCGATGAAGCCTTTCTGCGCGCGCTTGCCGATCTTTGCGGCGGCCATGACGGAGATCGGCACGGTGACGAGCGCGATCACCGACAGCAGCGGCGAGATCCACACGAGCATGACGAGGATGCCGACGACCGTGAGCAGCGCGATCAAGATCTGGCTCATCGTCTGCTGGAGCGCCATCGCGACATTGTCGATGTCGTTCGTGACGCGGCTCAGGACTTCGCCATGCGGCTGGCGATCGAAGTACGCGAGCGGGACGCGCATGAGCTTTGCGTCGACGTCGGCGCGCAGCTTGCGAATCGTGCGCTGCACGACGTAGTTGAGGATGTAGCTCTGCAGCCACATCAGCACCGACGCGCCGATGTAAAGCGCCATGACGAGGATCAGCGTGTGCGCGAGCGCGTCGAAGTCGATGCCCTCACCCGCGTGCACGTTCATGTTGCTGGCGAGCGCAGTGTTGACGTGGCCGCCGTGGGCAACGAAACCCTTGAACACGATGTCGGTCGCGTGCCCGAGCACCTTCGGACCTGCGACCGAGAGCGAGACGCTCGCGATCGCAAACGCGAGGACGAAGACGATCAGCTTGCGCTGCGGCGCGAGCAGGCCGATCAAGCGCCGCATCGAGGGACCGAAGTTCTTCGCCTTTTGCGGCGGGCCTGTCATGCCCATCGGACCGCGCATCGGCGGACCGGCGGAACGCGCGCTCGAGCTTGCGGGTGGAGGAGCGGGTCGGTTGGTGCTCATGCCGCGGCCTCCTGCTCTTCGGTCTGTGATGTGACGATCTCGGCGTAGGTCGGGCAGGTCGTGACCAGCTGGTCATGAGTGCCTTTGCCGACGATCTTTCCGCCGTCGAGCACGACGATCTGATGTGCGTGGCGAATGCTCGCGACGCGCTGGGCGACGACGATGACCGCAGTCTTCGCGAGCCGTG
>DASUFX010000104.1:0-2286 GCA_036274355.1 Kofleriaceae bacterium
CGGCGCTCGTGGAGGCACGGCCGGCGCTGGAGCCGGAATCGGCTCGGCACCTGCCACGCGCACGGTCGGAATCTCGGGCGCGGCCGGTTGCTCGACGACCGGCGCGGGTGCCGGCGTCAGAATCGGCTCGACCGTCGGCTGCGGCTTAGCCGCTGCGACCGCTGGCGCGGGCGCTTTGGCAGGCGCGCTGTCATCGCGTGCAGCGACGCGCCAGATGCCGATGCCGACGAGCGCGATCAGCGCGACCGTGATCGTCAGGACCTTGTTGCGGTGCTCGGGCGCCCCGACGAAGCGCCGCAGCTCCCAGCCCATCTTCATGCTCGTGCGCGTCTCGCGCGTCGAGATCGGCGGCGCGATCGTGTCGGCAACCGCCGCTGCGTTCTGGACGCCGCTGCGCCGCGACACGCGCTTGCTGTCGGTTCCGGGCTTGCTGCTCGTTCTGCTCGGCGTTCCTGGTGTGGCCGCGGTGTCGTCGGTCTCGAAGCCCGCGGCGTCGTCACGCGCCATCTCGGTCCAGCTGTGATGCGCGGCTTGCGTCGGCGCATCGACGTCGATGTTCGGCGTGCTCGCTTCGCTCTCGAGCCACGGTTCGGGGCGCGCACCGAACATCTTATGCATGTAGCTCGCGAGCGCCGAGGTCGATGCGGTGAGGTTGTTCTTGATCGCGTAGTGATCGAGCGCGAGGCGCAGCTCGTCGGCGGTTTGATAGCGGCGATTCGGATCGCGGCTCAGCGCGCGCATGATGATCGATGCCATCTCGTTCGGCAGATCGGGACGGCGCACGCGCGGCAGCGGCACCTTCGTGTTCACGATCGCGTCCATCACGAGGTAGTCGTTGTCGCCCTTGAACAGACGCGTCGTGGTCGCGAGCTCGTAGAGCAACACACCGAGCGCAAAGACGTCGGAGCGGCGATCGATATCCTCGCCCTTGCACTGCTCGGGCGACATATACGAGACCTTGCCCTTGAGGCTGCCCGAGCGCGTCTCGACCTGGCGCATCGCCGCTTTCGCGATGCCGAAGTCGACGACCTTCACGGCTCCGTCGTAGCCAATCAGGATGTTCGACGGCGACACGTCGCGGTGGACGATGTTCTGTGGCTTGCCTTTGTTGTCGCGGCGCTCGTGCGCGTAGTGCAGGCCGGCCGCGGCCGCCGACAAGATCGCGCACACGTAGCCGAGCGGCATGTGCGTGCGCTTCTTCGAGACCGCGGAAAGCAGCTTTCGCAGATCCTCGCCGTGGATGTACTCCATCGCGAAGAAGTACTCGCCCTTGTCTTCACCGATGTCGTAGACCTGCACGATGTTCTGGTGATGCAGGCCGGCGGCAACACGCGCCTCATCGAGGAACATCTGGATGAAGCGCTGGTCCTTCGCGTGCTCGCTGCGAATTCGCTTGAGCACGACGTGGCGTTCGAAGCCCTCGATGCCATCGGTGCGGGCCAGCAGTACGTCCGCCATGCCACCCGAGGCGAGGTGCTTGAGAACGCTGTACCGCCCCAGTCGCTCGCCCATCGCTCATCAATCGTATGAACCAAAGACCATCGGATCAAGTTCAACGAGTAAGCAGCACCACGTGCTAGCTTTGAGAGCCCTACATGTCGGGAGCCTTCGGTAACTGGCAACTCGACACACTCGTCGCGGTGGGCGGCCTCGGCGAAGTGTGGCGCGCACGACGTGACGGAACGGTCGCAGCGCTCAAGCGATTGCACACGCATCTCGCACGCAACGAAGAAGCAACGAGGCAATTCTCCGTCGAGCAGAAGCTCGCAACGACGCTGCCACGCCACACGAACGTCGTGCACGGATTCGAATCCGGCGACGTCGATGGCAGGCCCTACGTCGTGCTCGAGCTGCTCGAAGGCGAAGATCTCCGGCGAATGGTCGTGCCTCCCGCGACGAAGCAAGACGCCACTCCCGCGCAAGTCGTGATTCCACACGCACGTGTCGTACAGCTCGTTGCCGCTGCGTGCGATGGCGTCGCACATCTGCACGCCGCGGGATTCGTTCACGGCGACGTGTGTCCCGGAAATCTGATGGTCACGACAGGCACGAGCGGAGATCGCGTCGTGGTGATCGATCTCGGCGTCGCGCGCGCGATCGGCGAGGCCGGTGCAGTGCGCGGCACGCACGCGTACATGGCGCCGGAACAGGTGCGTGGCGAAGCGTGGACGCGCGCGACCGACGTGTTCGCGCTCGGCGTCGTGCTGTGGGAGCTGGTCGCGGGCGAGCGGCTGTTCCACCGCGGGCCCCCGTGGCTCTCGATGGCCGCGGTCGTCGAGGCCGAGG
>DASUFX010000105.1:0-3332 GCA_036274355.1 Kofleriaceae bacterium
TGTCGACGGCGAGGACGGGTGTCGCGAAGAAGTACGGCAACTTCTCGTCGCGGCCGCTCACGACGATCGGCGGGCTGAATGTGGCGCCGCCATCGCTCGACACGGTGTATTGGATCACCTGTTGCGCGGAGCCATACGCGCCGAGCGCGCTGCCCGTCATCGCGACGACGTGCAGCTTGCCGTCGCCGGTCGCGACAGCGCTGGCATTCGTGCCGCCGAGCGCGATCGCTCCGGTCGTGAATGTCTTGCCGCCATCGTGAGATGCGCGCACGCGCAGGCCGTTGTCACCCGCGGCGTAGAGGACGTACACGATCTCCTTGCCGATCGTGATCAACGGCCGATCGCAGCCGCGCTCGCCGCAGTCGTCGAGATCGTCGACGGCGAGCGGCGTGCTCCATGTCGCGCCGCGATCGGTCGACGTCGTCAGCTCGATCACGCGCGAGCTACGCATCACCGAAAACACCGTACCCTTGCGATCGCGTGCGAGCCGCGCATCGGTGCGCGTGACGACATCGCCATCGTCGGTGAGCACGGCACTCGTGCCGATGCGGCGATCGCCCGTCATCGCGACCAGCGCGGCATCGCCAAACGCGGTGTCTCGCGGCGGCGTCTTGGTCGGGCACTGCTTGACGACCGGCGCCGCGAAGTTCGGCACCAGGCACGCGTGCCACTGCGGATCGCACACGTAGCCTTCGTCGCTGCGGCAGTCACGGTCACTCGCGCAGCTCTTCGCGCACAGCTCGCCGTCGCGCGAGTCGACGCAGGTGCCATCGCAGGCCTCCCCGGTGCCGCAGGTCGACGCGCAATAGCCACCCGGCAGCTTTGGCGAGCAAATCAGTGGGTCGGCACACGCATTCGATCGGCAGCTATCGCCACGGTGACCGAGCACTGGGGCGGAAGGCGCGTCGGGCGCGGCGTCGTCCAGCCCCGCGTCGATGGGAGCTGGAGGGGTAGGTACGGCCAACTGCCTTTGCGGACTGGGCGAAGAGCAGGCTGCGGCGATGAATAAGACGACGATTCGCAACGTCGCAAGGAACGCACGAGACCCGGGCGTGTGCAACCGCAACAAACGCGCCCGTTTTCCCTCGTCGCGATATAAAAACGCCCATGCGGAGATTAGCTCTAAGCCTGCTCGTGCTTGTTCTGTGGGCAACGGGGGCGGCGGCGCAGGGGATGCCCAAGGTCGGCGACCCGATGACGCTGACCGGCCTCGGTGATTCGAAGCTGCAGTGGTCGTACAACGCGCCGAATGCGAACGACGCAGCGGGCCGCGTCGTCGTGCACTGGTTCTGCACGCCCAAGGTGGCTGCGTGCGTCGACGATCTCGCGCGTATCGTGACGCTGCGCGAAGCCGGCGGCGTCTACATTATTGCGTACATCAACGGCAGCCAGCGCGACGCGAAGAAGCTCGATCCGATTCGCGAGAGCGAGGGCGTCGGTCGCGGCACGGTCGCGTCGGGGCCGAGCGTGAAGAAGCTGTTCAAGGACCTCGGCATCGCCAAGGGTCCGGCGTCGATCGTTGTCGATGTCGACGGCAAGGTGAAGCTCGTGAGCACGAGCGGCGACATCAACGAGCTCGACTCGCGCGACGAGGTCATCAAGGGCCTCGTCGACGCGGTGAAGCCCTACACGACGACGAACAAGGCGCCGACGAAGGCGAAGGTCGGCGAGAAGATGACGTTCTCGATCACCGTGAACCTCGCGAGCTGGCTCTCGTACAGCAAAAAGTCAACGCCACAGCTCACGTTCACGGCCGCGAAGGAAGTGAAGTGCGAGCCGCAACACGTCACGCAGGCCGACAAGGCGATGACGGTGAGCGTGACGTGCACGGCGCCCAAGGGAAGCTACCAGGCGCGCGGCGACATCCGGTTCGGCTACGACAGCCCGAACGGAGCGACCGGCCTCGGCCAAGAGGGCGCGACCTGGAAGTTCGACGTCGCGCCGTAAGAGTGCGTCCGGGCAGGCGTCGATGGAGCGCGTCTGCGGCTTCGCCGCTCCCAGAGGAAGCCAAGGCGCCAAGACGCCGAGAACGCCAGAAGAAAGGTTTCGGGATCGCGTTCTGCTCGCACGACCGCGCCTGCAGATCGCGTCGAAGACCTGCCTTCTGATGGCGTCCTTGGCGGGCCTCGCTTGGCGTTCTTGGCGTTAGATCTGGAACACGTTGTGCGGCGCCGAAGGCGCCAGTCGGTACCTAACGACGGCGGTGCGGCATCGTGCGTCTCGGATTCGAGGCCTAGCCCAGGCCGAGCGATTCCTTCAGCGACTTGACGCGCTCGCGCGCGACGACGAGCTCGGTTCCATCGGCAAGCCCGACGCGCGTTCCGTCGACGCTCGCTCGCAGCTCCACGATCGCGGCAAGTCGAACCAGCGTGGCGCGATGGATGCGCACGAAGCCGGCGTGACGCTCCTCGAGCTGGTTGATCGATGCATCGACGACGTAGCTCTTGCCGTCGGCGTGTGCGTACGTGAGCTTGTCCTCGGCGACGAAGTGCGTGATCCGCTCGAGGTCGACGAGCTGGATCTTGTCGCCCAGCCGAGACGCGATGCGTTCGGGAGCGCGCGGTGCGGCGAGCGAGATCCGTGCCATCGCGGCGGCGAGCTGAGCTTGCGCTTCGGCGGCGGGCAGTGCGCGCAGCCGATCGTGCTTGTCGAGCGCGCGAGCGAGATCGGCCTCGCGGATCGGCTTCAGCAAGTAATCGATCGCGTTGACCTCGAACGCGCGCAACGCGTGCTCGTGATGCGCGGTCGTGAACACGACCATCACGCGCGGCGGCAGGCGCGCGGCAACGCCGAAGCCGTCGAGCTCGGGCATCGAGATGTCGAGGAACACGAGATCGAGGTCGGGGAGCGCAGCGATCGCGGCGACCGCGGCGATGGGGTCGGTCCCTTGGCCCACGATCTCGACACGGCCTGTCGCATCGAGGAGCCGAGTGAGGCGCTTGAGTGCGAGCGCTTCGTCGTCGACGAGAAACACCTTGCGGGTCACGACGGCGCCTCGATCTCGATGCGTACGGCTGCACCTTGTTGCGCCGCGATCGGTGCGATCAACCGCGCACGCTGGCCGTACAGCGCCTCGAGTCGGCTGCGCAGCCCGTCGAGGCCGTGACCCGGTACCCAGATCTCGCTACCGAAACCTGGACCGTCGTCGGCGATGTCGATCGCGACTCGCTCGCCGTCGCGGCGCGCACGTACCTGGATGTGCGCACCTTGCTTGCGCGCTGACACCGCGTACTTGACGCTGTTCTCGACGAGCGTCTGGATCGCGAACGCCGGCACCTCGAGTGCGCGCAGCTCGTCGGGGACCTCGATCGCGTAGCTCAGCCGATCGCCGA
>DASUFX010000106.1:0-3586 GCA_036274355.1 Kofleriaceae bacterium
CGATCGCGCGCTTCGCGACGTCGCGAGTGCGGTCACCGACGAGCTCGCACGGATTGCCGATGCCGCGGCACTCGGCGCGCCGACGACGCGTGGTCCGGTCGCCGACGGACTCATTCGCCGGCTGCGGCACGGCCGCCTCGACACGCTCGAAGCCGGATTCACGCGCTGGGAAGAGCGCCGTCACTCCGGCGCCGTGCGTGCACCGATCGACGAGTGGCGCGAGTGGGTCGCGCTGCGCACGGCATACGACGCGGCAGTCACCGCAGGTGGCCTCGAGCTGCGCCGCCTCGCGTTTCCGCATGCGTACTCCAAGGGCACGAGCATGGCCGTCTGGCTGTGGAACACGCGCAACGAGTACGCACTCTCGCACGCGATCTCGAAGTGGCTGCTCGGCGAAGCGCTTACCGTCGGTGATACCGAAGCGATCGAGCTGTGCTCGCGCAACGTCAAGCTGACGGTGCCGACGCGCACCGGCGAAGTCCGCGGCAACTAGCTACTTCGACCAATCGCAGCCGAGCTCGTCCTGCGTGATGTGACAGCGCAGGCACATGCGGCGATTGCCGCGATCGAGCATCCGGCACCGTGAGCTACCGCGCCAGCCGGCGGGATGCGGCGAAATCCGTAGGCCGGTCGCGTCTGCACTGTGGCACGTCAGGCAATCGTCCTCGCGATGACACGACGCGCACGTGTTGATGCTGCGGCGAGCAACCGGCGCGTGGAGGTTCGGCCCCGCGCCTTGCGACGCCCAGCCCGGCGGGTGGAACTGCTGCAATGGATCACGGCTGTTGAAGTCGGTCTCGCCGCGCGTGCCGATGCCGGACCGCTCGTGGCACCCGACGCAGAACGTCTGGGCGCGGTGGCATGCCGAGCAGTCGGGACGCCCGCGCTTCGCCTCGATCGAGTGCAGCGCGATGTAGTTCGCCTGGTGAAAGTCGGCTGGCTTCACGACGCCCTGGTGACACTCGACGCACTCGGAGCGGTCGTGGCACGCATTGCACGTGGCGTCGGCGCGGCGCGCTTGCTGCTTGTGATCGGCCGCGAACTGCGGCCCGTGGTCGTCACCGAGGCCAGTGTGCTGCGGCGCGAGCTCGCCGTGCGAGAACTTCGTCTCCATCAGGCCACCGACCTGCGCGAAGTGACACGTCGTGCAGCGGCGGTCGTCGCTGCCGTCCTTGTGACAGCTCAGGCACGACGCCATCGTCGGCAGCTGGCGCGTGGTCGCGAGATCGATGTTGCGTAGATCGCCGTGACAGCTCTCGCACGACGACTTCGCATGGGCGCTGTGATCGAACTTGAGGGGCGACGGCATCACATAGATGCGCTCGACCGGCTGACCAGGCGTGAAACCCGGATGGCAGCCGGTACACGCAGCGACTGGCGTGGCGGCCTTCTGCGGATCGTTACGATCGATTGCGTGGCAGCCGCGGCACACGGCCTCGGTCGGGATGAGGTTATCGAGCGTCGAGCGCGACGTTGGCGCTGCCGGGTGACACTGCACGCAGGTCGTGCCGCGTGCCGCGTGCTTCGCGTGCGAGAAGATGAGCGGCAGACGCTGCGGCGGGTAGACGACAGGCGAAAAGGGCGCGTCGTCGCGATCGGCGAATCCGCCTGCTGCGGCGCAGACGATCGCGAATACGACAAGAACGCGGATGATCTTCATGGCTCGGGTGAGAAGTTGAGGTCGAGGACGCCGAACATGCGGAACTGGAGCTCGTTCGTCGCGTCGTAGTCGGTCTCGGCGATCGCGTGGATGGCCGCTTGGTCGCCGATGCGATAGGTGAGCGAGGTGACGGCGCTCGTCGTCACGAAGTTGCGCGGACCGAGCGCGGACGCGGACGTTTCGTCTTCCTTGACGTCGAGCATCACGAACCGGCCGCGCAGGAACAGTGACTGCGATCGTTTCCACGCGCCCTCGACGGCACCACCGACGCGCCGCCCTCCCCAGCCGTCGTCATAAAGCGCGTCGACGCGACCGCGCCACGCGCCGCCGAACATGTGCTCGAGGCGCGCATCGACACCACCGGCATACGGGCTGAGCTCGTCCGCATTCTGGTACTTGCGCAGCCACGCGCTCGCGCTGGCCTGCCATGCCGTGCGCGGCGCGTATTGATAAGCGAGTCGCATATCGGTGGTCGGCTCGATCGAGAACGCGTTGAAGATCGAATCGCCATCGAAGGTCGGGAAGTAATACTCGATGGCCGGCTCGATCGCGTGGGCGCCGCGCTGCATGCGCAAGCCGAGGTCGCCGCGATCGAACAAGCCGTGAAGGATCGAGTAGCGGGCGCTCGCGAACGGTGTCACCGCGTAGGGACCGGCTTGCACGTCGACGTGCGCGCGCGCGTAGACTCGATTCTCGTCGACGCCGGACTCGGGCGCCTGACCAAACTCGTTCGGATAGAGGCCGCGGTCGGGGAAGTCGAAGCGATCGACCGAGCCGATGATGCCGACGGTCTCCGACCACGTGCGCCGATAGCCGACCTCCGCCGAGACGCCGTGCACGCGGGTCATGGCGAGCGTCGCGCCGATCGTCGGCTGGCGCACGTCGCGCTGCGGGCAGTACTCGTAGTCGCTCGCGAGCTTGCGGTTCGTGATCGTGCGCTGGCGATCGATCAGCTGCCACGACCCGGTGCCCGGCGTCGGTCCTTCGACGTACTCGGTGCAACCGGCGCCCGACGTGCCGTCGAGCTCGTATGCGGCGACGCCGAGCGGCGACGATGCGCGCACGTGCAAGCCGCCCGTTGCGGTGAGCGTGACGGGAGTCCCCGGAATGTCGACGCGCGTGGCGCCGCCGTCAAACGCGCTCGTGCCCCAACCGTCTTCGGTGAGGATGCGACCGAGCTGCAGCGTCAAGCGATCGTTGGCGAGCCCCGACACCTCGAGGTAGCCGTACATGAGATCGAGCCCGGCGACCGACTCACCGAGCTCGGGGATCACGTCGAGTGCGTCGCGACGAATCGGTCCCGGTAGCAGCACGCGACCGCTCGAAAAATCACCGAAGTCGTGATCGATACGCAGGTAGCTCTGCCACGTGATGCGCGGTCCGCCGGGCGGTAGTCGAGACAGCCTGCGCGTTGCTTCGAGATCGCCGATGTCGTAGATGCGCAGAATCAGCATCTGCGTCACGCGGCGGCGGCCGAGGAACAGATCCGGACCGACGAGCCGGTAGTCGCGCAGCTGATACGCCTGTCCGTACGTGCGCGCGCGAAACCAGAACTCGTACGCGTGCGCCGGCGTAGCCACAGTCAGCATGGCGGCAATGACGCACGCCCGGCGCAGCATCAGTCGGACGGTAACACCGCGCGACTCCGCGAGCTACCGGTTGCGGCCGACGGTGACGGCGCCGACATCGATGCGCGCGTTCGCGCCGGCGGCTGCAATGCCCCACGCGCCACGGTCCGTGGTCGGCACCGCGCACGACACCTTCGTGATCACATTGCCGAGCGGGCCAATGCCGAGCGTCGCCGTGCCACCGCTGACCGTCAGCGTGACCGCGCCTTCGAGCTCCGCCGCACTCACCGACATGCCACTGCACAGCGTCTGCGTCGTGCCCGCAGAAAGCTGCTCGATCCGCGCGGCCTCGCCGGGC
>DASUFX010000107.1:0-3195 GCA_036274355.1 Kofleriaceae bacterium
ATTTACATCGAGCCGATCCACTGGCGCGCGATCGCAGAGATCATCGCGAAGGAGCGGCCGAGCGCGTTGCTGCCGACGATGGGCGGCCAGACGGCGCTCAACTGCGCGCTCGATCTCGTGTGCGAGGGAGTGCTCGAGAAATACGGCGTCGAGCTCATCGCCGCGTCGCGCGAAGCCATCGACATGGCCGAGGACCGGGAGCTCTTCCGCCATGCGATGAAAGACATCGGGCTCGCGACGCCGCGCGCCGGCATCGCGCACAACCTCGAGGAAGCGAGGCAGGTGCAAGAGGAGGTCGGGTTCCCGACGATCATCCGCCCGTCTTTCACGCTGGGGGGCAGCGGCGGCGGCATCGCCTACAACCGCGACGAGTTCGAGGACATCGTGACCCGCGGGCTCGACCTGTCGCCGACGAACGAGGTGCTCATCGAAGAGTCCGTGCTCGGCTGGAAAGAGTTCGAGATGGAAGTCGTTCGCGACAAGAACGACAACTGCATCATCGTCTGCTCGATCGAGAATCTCGATCCCATGGGCGTCCACACGGGCGACTCGATCACCGTGGCGCCCGCGCAGACGCTGACCGACAAGGAATATCAGCGCATGCGCGACGCTTCGATCGCCGTGCTGCGCAAGATCGGCGTCGACACGGGCGGCTCGAACGTGCAGTTCGCGGTCTCACCCAAGGATGGGCGGCTGCTCGTCATCGAGATGAATCCGCGCGTCTCGCGTTCGTCGGCGCTTGCCTCGAAGGCGACGGGGTTCCCTATCGCGAAGGTCGCGGCGAAGCTCGCAGTCGGCTACACGCTCGACGAGCTCAAGAATGAGATCACGGGCGGCGCGACGCCCGCGTCGTTCGAGCCGACGATCGATTATGTCGTCACGAAAGTGCCGCGGTTTACGTTCGAGAAATTCCCGCAAGCCGCCGACCGGCTGACGACGCAGATGAAATCCGTCGGCGAGGTCATGGCGATCGGCCGAACGTTCCAGGAGTCGCTGCAGAAAGCGCTGCGCGGCCTCGAGATCGGAACCGACGGCTTGAATCCGATCATGAAGTCGGTCGAGACCGAGGAAGATTGGGCGAAGCTCAAGCACGAGCTGCGCATGGCCGGGAGCCGCCGGCTCTGGTACGTCGGCGACGCGTTCCGTCACGGGTTGGCGTTCGAGGAAGTGGCCGAGCTCACGGCCATCGATCCGTGGTTCCTGGCGCAGATCAAGGAGCTCGTCGACATCGAGAAGCAGGTCACCGCGATGGGGCCCGAGGCGTTGATGCCCGAGGAGCTGCGCAAGCTCAAGCGCCGCGGTTTCAGCGACCGCCGCATCGGTGACCTGATCGGCGTCAAGGAAAAGATCGTTAGGACGGCGCGCCACAAAGAGAACATCAGGCCCGTCTTCAAGCGAGTCGACAGCTGCGCCGCCGAGTTCGCGAGCCACACCGCATACCTCTACTCGACGTACGAGGAGTTCTGCGAAGCGAACCCCACCGATCGCCAAAAGATCATGATCTTGGGCGGCGGCCCGAACCGAATCGGGCAGGGGATCGAGTTCGACTACTGCTGCGTACACGCGTCGTTCGCGCTGAAGGACGCCGGGTACGAGACCATCATGGTCAACTGCAACCCGGAAACTGTATCGACGGACTACGACAGCTCGGATCGGCTGTACTTCGAGCCCGTCACGCTCGAGGACGTGCTCGAGATCGTGCACAAGGAAAAGCCGAAGGGCGTCATCGTGCAGTACGGCGGCCAGACGCCGCTGAAGTTGGCGCGCGCGTTGGAAGAAGCCCAAGTGCCGATCATCGGCACGTCGCCCGATTCGATCGACCTCGCCGAGGATCGCGAGCGCTTCCAGCAGCTCGTCACCCGGCTGAAGCTCAAGCAACCGCCGAATCGCACCGCGCGCAACGTCGAAGAGGCGGTCGCGATGGCGAAGGAAGTTGGCTATCCGCTCGTAGTACGGCCGTCCTACGTGCTCGGCGGCCGCGCCATGGAGATCGTGCACGGCGAGGACGAGCTGCGCGACTACGTTGATCGCGCCGTCAGTGTCTCGAACGACAGCCCGATTCTGCTCGACCGGTTCCTCGATCTCGCGGTCGAGGTCGACGTCGACGCGATTTGCGACGGCAAGGAAGTCGTCATCGGCGGCATCATGGAGCACGTCGAGCAGGCCGGTATTCATTCCGGCGACTCCGGTTGCTCGCTACCGCCGTTCAGCCTCGCTCCCGACGTGCAAAAAGCGCTGAGCGACCAAGTTCGGCAGATGGCGCAGGCGCTGCAGGTCAACGGGATCATGAACACGCAGTTCGCGATCCAGAACGGCGTCATTTATGTGCTCGAGGTGAACCCGCGCGCATCGCGAACGATTCCGTTCGTGTCGAAGGCGATCGGCCAACCGCTCGCGAAGATCGCGGCAAAAGCGATGGCCGGCATCAGCTTCAAGGAGCAGGGTTTCACCATGCCGGGCAAACGGCCGTACTTCTCTGTAAAGGAGTCGGTGTTCCCGTTCAGCAAGTTCCCCGATGCCGATCCGATCTTGGGGCCCGAGATGAAGTCGACGGGCGAGGTCATGGGCACCGGGCGAACGTTCGGCGAGGCGTACGCCAAAGCGCAGCTCGCCTCGGGCGTCGTGCTGCCGCGGCGTGGGCTCGCGTTCATCAGCGTGCGTGATCGCGACAAGCCCGGCGTCGTCGAGCTCGGCAAGATGCTCATCGCCCGCGGCTTCGAGATCGTCGCCACGGGCGGCACCGCGAAGGCGCTGAAGGATGGCGGAGTGCCGTGCCAGCGCGTCAACAAGGTGCGCGAGGGGCGCCCGCATGTCGTCGACATGATCAAGAACCGCGAGCTCTCGCTGATCGTCAACACGACCGAGGGTAAGCAAGCGATTCGCGAGTCACACTCGATTCGCGGCGAGGCCGTGCACTACAAGGTCACTTACTACACGACGGTGGCCGCCGCCAAGGCGACTTGCGACGCGCTCGACCATCTCGATAATGTCATCGTGAATCGGCTCCAAGACTTGCACGCGGAGACCTCGGTTTGAGCAAGGTGCCCCTGACGGCGCGCGGCGCCGCCCAACTCAAAGAGGAGCTGCGTCGGCTCAAGCTCGAAGAGCGGCCGAAGGTCACGGCCGCGATCGCGACGGCGCGCGCGCACGGCGATCTGAAGGAGAACGCCGAGTACCACGCGGCCAAGGAGCAGC
>DASUFX010000108.1:0-23349 GCA_036274355.1 Kofleriaceae bacterium
TCGATCTTCGCCGAGGCGAGCGAGCTCGGCTCCGATCTCTTGCATCTGCGCAAGGTCGTGCTGCCCGCGCGCTCGGTGCTCACCGATCTATCGACGCGCAAATCGCCGTTCGTCAGCGAAGCGACGCAGCCGTACCTCGGCAACATGGTCGGCACGATCGAGCGCGTGCTGCAGGACGTGCTCGTCGATCGCGACATCCTGAGCAACTCGCTCAACAACTACATGTCACTCGTCGCGCACAAGACGAACCAGGTGATGAGCAAGCTGACCGTCGTCAGCATCATCTTTCTGCCACTGACGTTCTTGTGCGGCGTCTACGGCATGAACTTCGACATCATCCCCGAGCTGCACTTGGAACATGGTTATTTGATGTTCTGGGGGCTCGCGGTTGTCCTCGTCGGTGGCTTGCTCTGGCTAATGCGTCGCAACAAGCTGCTCTAGCTCTGCTTGCCGAGCTCGTAGCCGATCGTGACGTCCAGCGTGAGCGGCTGCAGCGAGCCGCCGAGCACCGCCGCGTCCGACGTGTTGCGCACCTCCATCGAGTTCGCGACCTGCGGGAAGTACGTCGCGTGCCACATCATCCCGCCCTGGTTCTCGACGACGGACGTGATGCGGCCGAGCTTGATGCCGAGCGCGTCGGCCGTCTGCTTCGCCTTGTCCTTCGCGGCGGCGAGCGCCATGTCACGCACTTTCTTCTTGAGCGCGGGGAGATCGCTACGCCGGAACTGATTCGAGACCGACGTCGCGCCCGCGCTCGCGGCGCTGTCCATGATGTCCGCGATCTTCGAGAAGTCCCGGGTCGTCGCGGTGACGGTGATCTGCGCGCGGTAGGTACGAACCTTGAGCGTCGCCCAGCCTTCCGGGTTCGGCTCGTACATCGGATCGAGTTGCAGGTTCGATAGCTTCACGTCGCCGGTCTCGACGCCGATCTTGTTGAGCGCGGCGATCAACGCCTGCTTCTTCGCGTCGAGCTGCTTCACGGCAGTGCCCGGTTTGATGTGATCGACCGCGAGCGTGATCGTGAGATCGGCGCAGTCGGGGCTGACCTCGAGCGTTGCTTGGCCGTTGATCATCATCTGACCGGGTTTGTCGACGTCCGCCGCCGGCGTCGGTACGGCGATGACCTGCGGCGTGCGATCACCGCACGCGGTCAGCGAGGAAGCGAGGACGAGGGCGGCGAGACTCTGTTTCAGCATGGCGAGCTCCTTCTGCCATGAAGACGGACGTCACCGCGTTCGGTATGCCTCGCGCGGCGGTGCCTTACACAAGCCTTACGAGGACACGCACCGAGTGACCATCATGAGCGCGCCGCTCGCTCCCCCGATGCGGCACGTGACGGTGAGTCGGGCACCGGCTCGCAGGTTGCCGGGCGCCGGATCCGCGAAGTCGAGCGTCAGTAGGTTCTCGCCGTCGACGTCGACCCACACGACCGGTGTGCCGTCCTCTTCTGCGCCGACGGTCTTGATCGTCGCCGTGAACGTTGCACCGTCGCGATACTTGTCGAGCAACACGACGCCATCGGCGTCGGGCCGCGTGAAGTCGACAAACAGCTCGCGCGGGGTCGTGTGCACCGGACCGCGCGTCGGTAGGTGGGCTTTCGGCGCCTGTGTCACGGCGCGCACTTCGGGTGGCCGCTCTCTTGGATTCGTCGCGCAGGCTGCAAGCGCGAGGCACAGCACGAGGCCCTTCATGCGCGCGTGTAGATCAAGTCGCGTGCCGGTCTAAGTCCGCGACGGCGCGTGCGTGCGCGGGTCTACGGAGACCCAAACAAGCCGGGAAGCGGGCCCGTGCAGCGCTCGAGATCGCCGGCTTGAGCCCAGCTATCGACGGAGCAGGCCTCCGAGCACGCGCGCGTCGTCCTGCGCCGCTGCATTCTTCTGGTGATACGCGTCGTAGAACGGACGCGCGTCGGCTTCGGAGTGTGTCCGCAACGCGTCGGCGTATGCCTGCCACGCGACCTGACGTTCGTCGATGTAACGGCGCATCACCGTGTACAGCTCCGTGCGATTTGCGGGAACGGGCGCCGCCGCGACGCGTGCGCGCATCGCACGCCACGGCTCGAGTACGTCGCGCTCGATCGCCAGCGCTAGCTCGATCTCATCGATCTCGTTCGCGCGCTGTTGGCGGAGTGCCGCATTGAATGCGGCGATTGCTTGCCGCTCGGTCGCCCGAAAATCTTCGACGACCTGATCGGCAGCGGGCGCTGCGGGTTCGTGATGGCGCGTCAGCACGATCGCAGCAACGATCGCGCCGGCCGCGATCACCGCACCGAGAGCGATCCACTTCTTCACCGCGCGTTCATAGCACTGCGCGCCGACGCGCGGCGTGCGATGCGGTGCGCACATTTGACTGCAGTTTTACTGACTTCAAGGTTTGCTCATGACGTATCGCCCCGTCGGCGAGGTGCCCGAAGCGATCCACACGATCGCGCGGCCACTGCACGGCGAGCAGGATCTAGATCGGCTCGTCGAGCTCGTCGCGGGCAAGCGCATCGTGATGATCGGCGAGGCGAGCCACGGCACCCACGAGTTCTATGATTTTCGTGCCGCGCTCTCGCGCCGATTGATCCAGCATCACGGCTTCGCCGCCGTGACGATCGAAGGCGATTGGCCGGACGCACTCCGTGCGGATCGCTTCGTGCGCGAGCAAGTCACCGACGACCGCGACGCGAGTACCGCGCTCGAAGCGTTCGAACGGTTTCCGCGCTGGATGTGGCGCAACGAAGATGTCGTGGACTTCATCACGTGGCTGCACGGCCACAACAGCCAGCGCGACGAGCACCTGCGCGTCGGCTTCTACGGCCTCGATCTGTATTCGCTGCACGCGTCGATGCGCGCGGTGATCGAATATCTCGACGACAACGATCACGAAGCAGCTCAGCGCGCACGCCAGCGCTACGCGTGCTTCGATCACGTGCAGGGCGATCCGCAGCAATACGGGCTTGAGGCACACCTCGGCATCGGCCCGAAGTGCGAGACCGAGGTGGTCGCGCAGCTCGTCGATCTGCAGCTGCGCAAGCTCGCACGCTCGGGACGCTCGCCCGCCGGCGACGCATGGTTCCATGCCGTCCAGCAAGCACACGTCGTCCGCAACGCCGAGCAGTACTACCGGATGATGTTCGCGGGCCGTAGCGCGTCGTGGAACCTGCGCGACACGCATATGGCCGACACGCTCGACCTGCTCGCAAGTCATCTCGGCGACGGTGCGCCTGCGAAGTTGATCGTCTGGGCGCACAACTCGCACGTCGGCGACGCTCGCGCGACCGAGATGAGCGAAGACGGCCAGATCACGCTCGGCCAGATTGCACGCCAGCGTCATCCCGGCGACGTCGCGCTGATCGGCTTCACGACGCACACAGGCACCGTGATCGCAGCGCGCGACTGGGAAGAGCCGGCCGAGCGCATGCGCGTGCGGCCGTCGCTACCGGGCAGCTGGGAAGAACTGCTGCACGAATCCGGATTGCCGCGCTTCTATATGACGGCGGGCGACATGCGGCGGGTGATCGGCGAAGGCGCCGAACGATTGCAGCGCGCGATCGGCGTCGTGTATCGGCCGGTCACCGAGCGCCGCAGCCACTATCTGCACGCGCGGCTCGCCGACGAGCTCGATGTCGTCATCCATATCGATTCGACCCGCGGCGTCGAGCCCCTCGATCCCATCGAGGAAGCCCACACGCCGATGAACGAGCTGCCCGAGACCTTCCCCTCAGGAATCTAGTTATGGCCCATCGATCCAAGAAGAAGCACCTCAAGCACCTGCACGAGCACGAGCCGGCGACGCGGAAGACGCGGCCGCAGATCGTGAAGGAACGCGCACCCGCAGCGGCTGTCGCGAAGAAGGGCGGCAACGGGAAACGCGCGAACGGCACCGCGAAGGGACCGGCGACAAAGCCAGCGCCGAAGCCAGCACCAAAGCCCGCACCAACGAAGGCACCCGAGCCGAAGGCAGCTGCGCCGAAGAAAGGCATCGTGCGGCGCCTCGCTGCGAAGGCGCGGAACCGGATCACCGCGCGGCCGCGTCGCGTGGTCGCGAAGATGAAGTCGCGCGTGAAGTCGCGCGTTCAATCGCTGCTCGACCGCATCGAGGACTAATCGGCCGCGCCGCTGGCGTTCACGCCTCCGCGCGATCAGTCGCCGTCGCTACGAAATGCCATCGCGTCGAGGCCGAGGCGCTTGAGTGCGTCGTAGATCTCTTTGCGTGTCTTCTGGCCGAGCTTGGCAGCGAGCGACACGTTGCCATCGGCGGTTCGCATCAGCTGCGAGTAGTACTCGTGCTCGAACTTCGCCTTCGCCTCGCGATACGGCAGTAGTGACGCGGCGGCCTCGTTCGCGGTGCCGGTCGGCAACATCACGTGCTCGGCTTCGATCTGGTCGGCACCGGCGAGGAGCGCCGCGCGTTCGAGCGTGTTGATGAGCTCGCGGACGTTGCCTGGCCACGCGTACGCGAGCAGCTTCTCGAGCGCGCCATTCGACACGCGGATGTGCGGCCGCTTCTCGCGCTCCGCGATCATCGATAGGTGATGCGTCACGATCGGAAGAATGTCCTCGGGACGTTCGCGCAGCGGCGCGATGTGAAGCGGATAGACGTGGATGCGGTAGAACAGGTCCTCGCGGAAGCGCCCGACCTTCACCTCGGCTGCGAGATCACGGTTTGTCGCGGTCACGAGGCGGAAGTTGACCTGCTTGGCTTCGGTCGCGCCGACGCGTTGCACGGCATAGGTCTGCAGCACGCGCAGCAGCTTGACCTGCATCGCCATCGGCATCTCGCCGATCTCGTCGAGGAACAGCGTGCCCTTGTCGGCCGCTTCGAACGCACCGATGTGCGTTGCAACGGCGCCGGTGAACGCGCCCTTCTGGTAACCGAACAGCTCCGATTCGAACAACGTCTCGGGGACCGCGCCGCAGTTGATCGCGATGAACGGTTGCGGCGCGCGCGGCGAGCTGTAGTGGAGTGCACGGGCGACGAGCTCCTTGCCCACGCCACTCTCGCCGGTGATGCACACCGGCGTCTGCGCCGGCGCGAGATGGTCGAGCGAGTGCAGCAGATCGCGCACGTGTTGGCTCGAACCGAGGATCATGTCGCCCTTGCGCCGCCACGGCGCCTTCGAACCGCTGCCGTCGCCCTCACCCTCACCGCCGAGGAACTGATTGACGATTGCCACGAGCAACGCGGGAGGAGGAGCGGTGGGCAGCCACAAGCTCGGCACCGCCATGCGCGCTGGATTGCGCCCGATCACGACGAGCGGCGTGCTCGGGCCGCGGGCGCGCAGAAAGCCGATCAGGTCCTCGGATGGTCCATCCGCGCTGGTGCCGAGGATGTAGAGCTGGATTGCGTTCAGCGCGTCGGGAGGCGGAACGTCCGGCCAAGGGATCTCAGTTACCCCCCAACTACCCGAGGTAGCTAAGATTCTTCGCACCTCGGCCAACCCACTAGACCCAGGTCCACATACACCGATATGCCCGAAATTACTCGGAGGCATCCTTACCTTATTTAACCCCTATGGCTGTAAAACGATACACCGTAATCGAGCCTGCAAAACTTTCATCCGAGTTTCCAGTAATTAGCCGCAGATCGGCCGATGCCCTAAGTTCCGTACAAGGTTTCAGCTACTTGCGCGGGAGTGGCTGGTTTTTGGTACACGGTTAGTTTTGGGTTACCTAAAACCCAAAGGAAAATCAGTAACTAACGCCCAGGGTGTCGTTGGCGCTCGGCCTGCAGAGAGAACCCCCCACTATGTCGAAGACACTCGTGTGGTTCATGGCGGCGGGTCTGGCTGGGTGTGCGACAGATCCAAACCTGGAATCGACGGACGAGTTCCTGTCTCGTCACAACGGGTTCATCCCGAACGGCGTGCAGATCCCGAACGAGAACGGTCACTCGACCACCATCTCGTCTCAGGGCCGCATCGACCTGAGCAACGAGTTCTTCCAGGACCTCGGCATCAACCAGCGCCGTTGCATCAGCTGCCACCTGCCGACCGCGCAGTGGACGGTGACGCCGGAGCAGATGCAGTTCACGTTCGAAGTTACGCGCGGTGGCGTGCGTGATGATGGCTTCGGTCTCGGCGCAGCATTCCGCTTGAACGACGGCGCGAACTCGCCGAACGCGGCGGTCGGCACGCTCGAGGAGCGCCGCGCTGCGTACAGCATGCTCTTGAACAAGGGCCTCATCCGCGTCGGCATCGGCATCCCGATGGGCGCGGAGTTCTCGCTCGTCACCGCGGATGACCCGTACGGCTTCGCGCACGCCGGCGAGCTCTCGCTGTTCCGCCGCCCGCTTCCGGCGACGAACCTCAAGTTCCTCAGCACGGTCATGTGGGACGGTCGCGAGACGTTCAAGGACGAGATGGGCGAGTTTAAGTCGATCCACTTCGACCTCTCGGATCAGGCGAACGGCGCGACGCAGGGCCACGCCCAGTCGCCGGTCCCGCTCAGCGACGCGCAGCGAGAAGCGATTGTCGCGTTCGAGACTTCGCTGGCGACGGCGCAGGTCCAGGACAACAAGGCGGGCAGCTTGACCAGCGGCGGCGCCACGGGTGGTCCGGCGGCGATCTTCGGTGAAGAGTTCCACATCGGCATCAACGACAACTTCGGTGACCCGGTCACCGGCGCGCCGTTCACGCCGATCGTTTTCGACCTCTACGACAAGTGGCAGGGCAGCTCGAAGAAGGACCGCGCGCAGATCGCTCGTGGCCAGAAGCTGTTCAACACCCGCACGATTCACCTCTCGGGCGTCAACGGCCTCAACGTCGACGGGCTCAACCTCGGTGACTTCGACGGTACGTGCACCACGTGCCACAACACGCCGAACGCGGGTGACCACTCGGTCGTCGCGCCACTCAACATCGGCCTCGTCGCCGAGTCGGAGCGTACGCCTGACATGCCGCTGTACGTCCTGCAGTGCAACGCGGGTCCGCACGCGGGCCAGGTCTATCGCGTGACCGACCCGGGCCGCGCGCTCATCAGCGGCAAGTGCGCCGACATCGGTAAGTTCAAGGGCCCGATCCTCCGCGCTCTCTCGGGTCGCGCGCCGTACTTCCACAACGGCTCGGCGGCGACGCTGGGTGACGCGGTGGACTTCTACGACCGCCGCTTCAACATGCACCTGACGAAGAACGAGAAGGCGGACCTCGTGGCCTTCCTCGGCGCGCTCTAAGCAATCCGCTGTCACAAAGGAAACGCCCTGCCATTGCGCAGGGCGTTTTTATTTGGTGATAACGTCCCGCGCATGAGGACCACCCTAGGGATCATTGTGTTTGCGTTGCTTGTCGGCTGTGGTGGCTCGAAGCCAAAGTCGACCCCACCACCGCCACCGGGAGGCGGCGGAGGAGACACCGCAGAGAATACGGACAAGACCGACGCGGTCGCGGAAGCTCCGAAGCCGGACAAGCCCGCTGCATCGGGAAACAAGGCGCTGTACGACCGCCTGGGCGGCCTGCCGGCCATCACGGCCGTCGTCGAGGAGTTCGTGACTCGCACGACGACCGACCCGCGCATCAAGGACCGGTTCTTCAACACCGACGCGGCGAACCTCAAGAAGCAGCTCGTCGACTTCGTGTGCATGGCGACGGGTGGTCCCTGCAAGTACACCGGCCGCGACATGGTGACGGCGCACGGCGGCATGGAGCTCGTCGATGACGAGTTCACCGCACTCGTCGAGAACCTCGTCGGCGCACTCGACAAGTTCAAGGTGCCCGAGAAGGAGAAGGGCGAGCTGCTCGGCGCGCTCGGCCCGCTGAAGCCGCAGATCGTGACGCCGGCCGACAAGCTGAAGCCGATCGACCAGAAGAAGCTCGACGCGGTGACCAAGCTCGCCGCAACGCTCAAGGACAAGGAAGCGCAGGAGCTGCTCGGTCTCGCCGTCCAGGCGGGCAAGCGCGGCCAGCGTAACTACGCGGAGCAGATCTTCAGCCGCGTCGAGATGAAGGTCGGCCCGAAGGCGGTTGCCTCGGTTGCGACGACGTTCCGCGCGGGCGCGCCGACGCGCGTCACTACCGCGACGAAGACGCTCAAGGACGAAGGCGCGCAGCCGCAGGTCGGCGCCGTCGAGGCAGAGCCGCCGCCGGCCGCGAAGGCGAAGGTCGGCGGTCTGTCGGGTAACCTCAAGATCGACGGCAAGACGCCATCGGGCCTCGGCGTCGTCATGCTGACGCCGGTCAAGGGCGGCGGCAAGAAGCGCGTCGCGAAGACCCGCATCATCGAGCAGCGCGGCAAGGAGTTCGCGCCCCACGTGATGGCAATCCCCACCGGCTCGACGGTGTCGTTCCCGAACTACGACCAGATTTATCACAACGTGTTCTCGCTCTCGAAGAGCAAGTCGTTCGATCTCGGCATGTACAAGAACGGCGAGACGCGTGAGATGAAGTTCGACAAGCCGGGCATCATCCGCCTCGGTTGCAACCTGCACGCGGCGATGTCGGCGTACCTGATCGTCGTCGCGGCGCCGCACTACGTCGTCGTCGACAAGGACGGCAAGTTCAACTTCAAGGCGCTCGCGCCCGGCAAGTACAAGGTGCAGGTCTGGAACGAGTCGGCCGGCGATCCGATGGACGCCGAGGTCGAGATCAAGGAAGGCGATAACAGCAAGGACTTCGATCTGAAGGCCTCGCCCGCTGGCGTCTCGCCCGACAAGTTCGGCACGTCGCGCGGCTAGTCCAGCGCGCTACTCCACGTCGCCCCGAGCAACGATCTGATTCGGGGGCAGCAGCGTGGAGCGCCTCAGTTCTTGCGAGCTCTTGTCACGCCAAACGCGACGAGCAAGAGCCCGGCAAGGCCCCAGCACGCGAAGCGTGCATAGGTGAACGTCGGCGACGCTGCCTTCGCAGCAGTTTGCGCGGGGGTATCGACGGCCGCTGCGAGCGAGAGCCCGTTGATCTTCGTCTGCGGGCTCGTCTTGATCGCAAACGTCGTCGGCGATCCGGGCGCCGCCGTGCCCGCGAGCAGGATCGGCTTGTCGGCGCCGACGATCGCCGCCGCCTTGGTATGCGGCGCGAGCAGCGGCTGAATCATCGAGAGGTCGATGGGCGCCGACAGTGCGATCACGCCCTCGTTGATGCCCTTCTGATTGACGACCGGTGCACCCACGACCATGTGCAAGCGGGTGCCGTCGCTCTCGACGCGCGTGTCGTTCTCGCCGAGCGGCTTGAGCGCAGACGCTTCGTCGGGGATGCGCAACATCGTCGACGCCTTGCCGTCGCGGACCTGGAAGATCTCGAGGACCTCGTCGGGCTGCGCCTTGAACAAGACGTCGCGGTCTTTGACCATGTCTTTGAGCGTCGCCGCGTCCGTCTCGATTGCAGCGCGCAGCATCGGCAGGCTGCCAATGCCTTCCGCGCGTAGGCGTGTGGCCTGCGCTTGGCCGTCGAGCGTCGAGCCGATCTTGGCAGCGACATCCTCGAGCGCTTTGACATCGGCGTCGTTGCTGGCGGCGGACGCTTCGTTCGGCTTGGGCTCGACGGCGAGCAGCGCAGCACCGGCACCACCGATGAGCAGCGCGGCGATGAGCAGGCCGAAGCTCGGCTTCTTCGGCGCTGGGCCGGGCGCGACCGCGACCGCCGCTTGCGGCATGTCCGGTATCGACATCGACGCGACCGGAATCGGCTCGCTGTCGCGACGCGCGACGCTGAAGAACGCCTCGAATGCGCCCTGCACGTCCTTCATCGACTCGAAACGCTGGTTGGGATCTTTCGCGAGCAGCTTTTCCTTGATCAGCTCCTCGAGGCCCGGCGGCAGATCGAAGCGATTGATCAGCGGCACCGGCTCCGTGACGATCTTGTGCAGCAGCTTGTCGGTCTCGGTGAGACGGCGCTCGGCGGTGAGCTTCTGCTCGTCGAAGTCGAACGGCCGGCGCGCGGTGAGCATCTCGTAGAGCACCACGCCGAGCGCGTAGATGTCGGCGCGCTTGTCGACCTTCTCCGGCGTCAGGATCTGCTCGGGCGCCATGAATTCCGGCGTACCCATGACGAGGTGGCGGTTCGACGAGTCGTCGTTGCCGACCTCCGCCTCGAGGAAGCGCGAGATACCGAAGTCGAGCACCTTGACGTGATCGCTCGCGTCCTCTTTGTCGGTGAGGAAGACGTTGTCCGACTTGAGGTCGCGGTGAATGATGCCGGCTGTGTGCGCGGCATGCAGTGCGGATGCAATTTGTGTTGCGATGCGGAGCGCACGGCGCGGCGGCATACCCCGGACGCGATAAATCTCGTCGGTGAGCAGCGTACCTTCGAGGTACTCGAACACGATGAACGGCACTTCATCGCGCGTGAATCCCATGTCCGTCGACTCGACGATGTGGGGATGACCGATCGCGCCGGCCGCGCGTGCTTCGTTCATGAAGCGCTCTACAACCGCAGAATCTGCGGCGAGCTCGCTGCGCAGGATCTTGATCGCGACCTTGCGCTTGATCAGCATGTGCTCGGCCAGATAGACCGTGCCCATCCCGCCTTCGCCGACCGTCTTGATGATCTTGTAACGGCCTTCGAGCGTATCGCCTGACTTGACCGCGACGCTCGGGGCACCCATTACAGAACCATTCTATCAGGCGGAGATACGTGCTGTGCCTTCCGCAAGCCGCCTGATGAGTACCTTTCCGAGGAGGTACGCGTCCCCGGGCCATCGGCCCGACATGTAGCGGCCGTCCTCGACGACGAACGCGTGCGTGTCGTCACCTCGCGTGCCACGCTTAGATAAGTTGCGGGGGCCGCGCGCGAAGTGCTCGGGTGCGGCAAGTGCAGCGCGCACCTCGTCTTCGACATAGGCCGGATAGGTTCGGTAATAGCGGCCACGTCTCCAGAACGTCGAGAAAAACGCTGACCGTTCCATGTACTTCGGGAGACAGGTCGTCCGCAGGCCGTGGAGCACCGATTGGCCGTCCGCCCGCTTGGCCCGCGCGGCGACCAGCACGCCATGACAGATGGCAGCGATCGGTTTGGGCGACGCGAAGAAGGCCGCAACGATTTGCTGCACTACGTCGCTGCCCAGGTACTGGCGCATGCCTGGCGCGTGACCGCCAGCGAGAAACAGTGCATCAAATTCGTCGACCCGGCATTCCGCCCACCGCCGCGGGGACACGAATTCCGGCGCCTGCTCCATCTCGCGATAGAACGCGATCGCTTCGGGCCGTGCGCCGAGCTTGCCGAACACGACGCCGGTGATCAGCAGCGGATCACACGCGGGTGTCGCGCCGGCTTCGGTCGCAAAAACGACGTCGTGGCCGGCCTCGCGGAGCAACTTCCACGGCACGGCGACTTCGGTCACGTCGAAGTCGTGATCGGGGAGCGGCACGAGGATCTTCGCCATGCGCTCCGATTGTGCACGAAGCTGTCAGCGACGGCGATGGCGTTCTGGGAAGCGTGAGTGCCCATGCGAACGGTGCCGCTCGCGCGTGCGCTCCTCGGATCCGAACGTGCGGTTGCCACCGAACAGACGGCCGGGCTCTTCGTCTTCGAACATTCGGGTGCGCTCGTCGGTGAAACGTTCGCGGTCGGCCGCGGGCAACGCGCCGACGAACGTACGAATTCGCTCCTCGATGTGGACGAAGCGGTTGCGCTCTTCGCGGTCGTCATTGTCATCGCGGACGGTACGCCGGCGTTCATCCTCGTATCCGCTCGTCACGAATCGATCGCGCTCGTCGCGATCATCGTCGTCGGGCATCTTGCGGCTGCGCGCGTCCACGTTGCGCTCCTTGCGATGTGCCATCTCTACCTCCCCGTCGTGAGCCCGTGCTCTCGAAACCCTCTCGCCTGCGCGTAACGCGAGTCCTGCGATGTACGTGCCACGGAGACCTACGTCACGTCTTCGAGGTGCACAGGCGTTGCAACGCCACGGCGACATGCCCCGTAAACAGCGTTTCAAACCGAGCCGCAAGCCGAAGACGGACCAAGCCACCGTTTCGAACCCGCAGGTGGATGACCGCAAGGAAATTCACCCAACCACGCACGACATCGAGCGCGAAGTGCCCGTCGACCAAGGGCCTCGCGACATCGAAGCCGAGCAGGGTTGAGCGAGCGCATAGGCGACGCCGAGCGCTCCCGCCCGAGCGACGTAGGTGCGTCTCACCTCACCACATCGGGCCGCCGCCGAGGTAATCGGCGTGCATGGGTAGGTCGACCGTAGCGAGCGACTCGCGATTGCTGGCCGAGTGCTCGGCGCAGAACCACACTTCTCCGTCGGTATCGGCACGCACTGCTGCGCACTTCGGACACTGCCTCGGCGCCTCGACGCCGCGATCGATCATGTGGACGGCGAACACCGGGCAGTTCGCGTTTTCGAGAATGCGGTGCGCGACGCTACCGAGCTTGCGCCACGAGTGATGGGCGCCAAACCGTCCGCACACGATGAGCTGCGCCTCGATGTCCTCGGCCAGCCCGATCACTTCGTCGGATGGCTTGCCGGCGCGAATGTGCAGCCGCACGCGCCACTCGGGCCCGCGATCGAATGACTGGAGCGTGTCCATCACGAGCGCGCCGAGCCGGCGCTTCGCGTCCTCGATGCGAGCTTCGTTGTCGCGAGCGACGACGTGAATGACGTGGATGTCGGGGGCGTGGTGGCGCGCGGCCTGATCAAGCGCATGCTCGAGGACGATCTCGGCGTGCTCGGACAGGTCGAGCGCGACGACGATGCGGAAGTGGGGATCGCGCTGCATGTCGAGGATCGCTGCATCCGATGTGCCGCAATCGACCGCGCAAGTTCGCGCAGCGCGTGCGTCAGTGGTTTGCCTGCGAGGCTTTCGGTGCAACAGGTGCGCCGGTCAGGAACGCGCGGAGCGCTGGTTCCAATGCTTTGCGCTCGGTGACGCACCACTCGAAGTTGCGGATCGAGAACTGATCCCACTTCGGGTCGATCTGGCGGCCGAGCTTCTCGACATCGGCGCGCTTGGTGCCATCGCAGACCTGGTTGAGGAGGCGGACTTTCTCGACATCTTGCAGCAACTTGATCTCGGCGACATGACGTTGAAGCAGACCGAGCAAGTCGGGTGTGCGCTCCAGCGCGAATGCGATATCCGTCATGCGTGTGCGATTCACCTTCGGTAGTTGACTAACAAGCTCGTCCGCAAACGCTGGCTTGTCGAGGATGGCAGCGCGCAGCACGAGCACGCGCGACGCTGCGTCGAGGTCATCGAGCTTCGGTAGCAGCTTCAATGCGTCGGCGCGCAGCGTGGGGTCGCCAGCGTCGAGTACGAGCGCGAGCAGCTCGTACGCGTCACGGCGCTTCTCGATCGATACACCGGTAGGCGCGATGCCGATGGCTCGTGCGCGCGACGCAAAGTGTTTCGTGATCCACGCGTCGTACTGCGGACGCAGCGAGGCAGGAATCTGCGGGCCGAGTCCGTACAAATAGGTGGTGATCCACTTCGTCAGATTTGGATCATCGAGCTCGGCCGCTTTTTCGATGAACGAGAGCCGTAACGCGCCTCGCGTTCCGTTGGCCAGTGCGACGCTGATGACGGTCATGCGCTCGTTCTTCGTGAGCATCGGCCACGCCCGGTCGCGCAGCGCTTCGAGCTCCTGCGCTGTCCACGTCAGGTGGTGCAACGTCTTCGGCAGCACCCACCGCGGGCACCGCTTCGTTCCGAGCTCGAGCGTGGCGGAACCCCATGCGAGCTTCGTACAGCGATCGGCGCGCGCTCCGTCATGATCGTAGGCGACGCAGAGCAGCCCGACCGTATCGAACCCTTTCACCTCGATGCGCTTCGATTTGCCCTCGCAATTCAGCTCGACGTCGAGCTCCGCCGTCGGCGAGGACAGGTAGCGTTCGAATATGCCCGCGAAGTCGGTGCCGAGTGATGGTTTGAGTGCATCGCGCAGGTCGTCGTTGCGAACGGTGCCGTGGGCGTGTGCGGTGAGATAGCCTCGCAGCGCGCGCTTCAGCGGTTCTGTACCGACGGTCGCATCGAGCAGCGCGAGCAGCTGGGCGCCTTTGAAGACGCTCGCGTACGGCCCACCGTGATGCGCTCTCGGATCGGTGACCGCACTGATGATCGGCACCTCGCCGGGGTCGCCGGTCCAGTAATAGCTGTCGCTGAGCTCGCCGCCCAGCCAGTACGCGAAGCTCTCGTTGAGCCAGAAGTCGTCCCACCAGGCTGGTGTGACGAAGTCGCCGAACCAGTGATGGACGATCTCGTGGAGAACGACTTCCTCCCATCGGTCTCGCAGCGCATTCGTGTTGAACGTGATGAGCCCGGCGTTCTCCATCGCCAACCACCAGTTCTCGGTGCTTGGCACTGCGACGAGATCGAGCTTTGGATAGGGAAACGTTAGATCGAGCCAGGCTTCGACCTTATCGAGCAGAGCAGGTGTCGCTGTCGCAGCCGCGCTGACGTTCTTGCCCTCACCACGCAGCGCGAGGATGCGGATCGGTGTGCCGTGCTTGGACGTGCCCGCGTCGACGATATCGAATGGACCGACGGCGAACGCGATCAGATAGCTCGGCAACGGCAGCGTGCGCGCGAACCGCACTGTCTTCGTCGAGTACGGACCGCCGCTGCGCGTCTCGCTCTCGATCGCGCTGTTGCTCGCCGCGACCAGGCCGTCGGGGATGTCGAGCGTGAGCTGCCACGGCACCTTGCGATCGGGTTCGTCGAAGCAAGGAAACACGCCGCGCGCGTAGTCTGGCTCGAATTGTGTGAATACGTACGCGTCCTGCTTCGGATTGGTCTCGTTCGATGCGAGGCGCAGTCCCTGTGCGGTTTCGCGAAAGCCACCAACAGCGTGACGGGTGTTCCACGTGCCGGTGTACGTGAGCGTCAATGTCCAGGTGCCCGCCGCGAGCGGTTCTTCTGACCGCAAGGCGAGCTCGGGCGCCGACGCCTCGTTACGGCGACCATAGGAGAGTGCGTACCTCACCGTCAGCGGAACCTGCTTGCCGTCGCGCGACGCGGTCACGCTCGTGATTCGCAGGTCCTCGGCGTTGAGCCAGATCAGCTGCGATGGTTCCGAGAGCGCTCCCGTGATCTCGATCGTGCCCGAGAACTCCGGCTGCGCCGGATCGACATGCAGCCGCGCCGCGTAGCTCGTCGGCTCGAACGTGTGCGGCAGTCGCTTCGGGCGATCTGCGGGCGGTGCCGGCTCGGCAGGTGCCTTGGCCGGTGCGTCGACCTTCGGCGCGACCACGATCGGCGGCGCCGGCGGCGGCATGCTCCGCGACGAGCACGCGGTCACCGCGAGCGCGACGAGCGTCAGCTCACCAAGCGTACTGCTTGAAGAACGCCCACTCGAGCTGCGTCGCCGACTCGAACGTCGGACATGCGAAGGGGCTCCCGCTCTTGCCACCTGCCCAACAATGACCCATCGACGTAAACGTGCAAAGGGCAACCTGCCCGTCAGCGGGGCAGCCGTCGTAATAGATGCACGAGCCGCCGTTCACATCCTTGCGCGTGACCGTACCGGCGCAGCCGTTCTTCCTCGCCCACTCGGTAGCCGACGGCGTGAGGCCTTGCGGCTGGGGAACGCTCGGATCGTCGCAGCTGTTCGGCACGATGGTGTCTGAGGTGCCATGAAAGATGATGACCGGCTTGTGCTGCGTCGTGCAGCTGTCGAACGGATGTGTGCCGCCCGAGTGCGGCGCGACCGCGCGGATGTCGTCGCGCATGCAGCCGGTGTGATGCGAGAAGTAGCCGCCCATCGAGAAGGCGGTCACGTAGATGTGATCGAGATCGAGACATTGATCGGCCGAGATGTCGGCTTTGATCGCGTCGAGTAGCGTGAAGTCGTCACCGGGCGCGTTCGGCGGCACGCCACCGCCCTGCGCGGGGCACACGTCGATGCCGACGTTCCATGGGGCGTTGAGCGTGTCGGGGCCGCCTTGACCGTCGGGATACGCGACCGCGATGTGCTCGGCGTCGGCGAGCTCGTTGTAGCCGGTGATGTCGAACATCGCCTGGCCCGACATCGTGAAGCCGTGGTGCACGAACACGAGCGGGATGCGTTCCTTTGGATCGACGTTCGGCGGCAGATACACGATGTACGTGCGATCGAGTGCGGCCGCGCGGATCGTGCGATCGGTCTTGCCGCGCATGCCGGTGCGAATGCCGCAAACGCCGAGCGCGTCGGGATGCGTGTCGTCGGGCCGTGCATCGGGCTTTGTTGCCAGCGTGTCTTGGCCACACGCGGCCAAAACCAGGCACATGAAGGCGCGTCGACACATATTTGCCGGTGAACTCTCGACGATTTTCGCCACCCGATCCACCGAGATTCGCAGACATGCATGCGGCACGGCGGTTGCGATAGGTGCGGACAAATGTCGTCACCTCGCCTCCGTCGTACGTCTCGCCTCGCCGACGCCAAGGTCGCTTTGTCGTTGGCGCGTGCGGCCTTCGACAAGGACCGCCCGCTGATCGCGAACCTCATCATCACGCGTCGTTGCAATCTGAGCTGCGGCTATTGTTACGAATATGACAAGGTCTCGCCGCCGGTTCCGCTCGAGACATTGAAGGAGCGCATCGATCACATCGCGCGGTTGCGCGCGGTGTTCGTGACGATGACAGGCGGCGAATCGCTGCTCAATCCCGACGCCGACAAGGCAGTGGCGTACATCCGCGAGAAGGGCATGGTGCCGTTCCTCAACACGAACGCGTATCTGCTCACGAAGCAGTGGATCGATCGGCTCAATGCGGCCGGCCTATACGGCATGCAGATCAGCATCGACAACGTGAACCCGAACGACGTGTCGAAGAAGTCGCTCAAGACGATCTTGCCGAAGCTGAAGCTGCTCGCGAAGTACGCGCGGTTTCGCGTCCGCATCAACTGCGTGCTCGGCTCGAGTCCGCCCGCGGAAGCGATCGAAGTCGCGCGCACGGTGATCGGGCTTGGCTTTGACATGAACACGTCACTCGTGCGCGCCGAGGACGGCACGCTGCTGCCGGTGTCGGAGGAAACGCGCGCGGCCTACGAGACGATCCGCGGTCTGGGTAAGCGCGCGCCGTTCTTCCTCGATGACGACTATACGAAGCCGCTGATGGACAACGGCGAGAGCGAGTGGAAGTGCCGAGCCGGTGCGCGCACGTTCCACGTCGATGAATTCGGCATGGTGCATCTGTGCGCGCCGCGCGTCGGATCGCCCGGTAAGTCGATCGCGGAGTACACCGCCCTAGACATTCGCTACTGGTTCAACGCGCCGAAGTCGTGCGCGTCGAAGTGCCCGGTCGCGTACGCGCGCCATGCAAGCCGCCTCGACGGCTGGCGCTCGCAGAACGGTGACCTCATGCAGCTGCCTGCGCCGCAGCCGCAGCTCGTGCAGTTGCGCTTGAGCCGCGCGGCCTGATCACCGACTCGTGACGTCGGTGTCCTCGCCGAACTCGAGGCCGAGCGTGTGCATGTCGCGGCGATCCATCCGAGCTGCACAGGTACGCGGACAGCCGACGGCGCACGCCGGCCGGAATCGCGAGCACGCCGCGATCACCTTGCCGACGGGTGTCTCCTCGTACTCGATCAGCTCCAGATGGGCGGTCTCGGGGCAGGTGACGAGCCGGTACATGGAGGTGTCACCAGTGCAGCGCGTGGGCCAGATCGAGGCGCTGCAAGGGTTGCAGTGCCCCGACCATTCGCGCAGCGGGTGCGCGAATGCGGTCGCGCTCCGGCAGTGGATGCGCAATTAGTCCCCAATGCTTGGGGCGGCGCTATGGAGCGCGCGGTCGCCAGCGGTCGGCCTCGGTGTCCGTCGGCCACTCGAGCTGACGCAGGTAGTCGCGAAAGTCGGTGCGGTCCCAGGCCTCGAGCGCGACGAGCACCATCCGCGGCAGGACGCCGATGTAGCGGCGGCCGACCTTCTTGCGCAGGGACAGCTTGTCGCGGAATTCGTCCTCGATCTGCTGGGCGACCGCGTGCTCGGCATCGGGGATGTACGCGTGCACCGGCTTGCTCGGATCGTTGCAGTGCGCCGGTGGCGTGTAGACGTAGAGCGTGCCGCATGGCGTCGGCCGCGCCGCGTAGACCGTGCAGCGCTCGTTGTCGTCGAGGAACAGGCACGGCACGCGCCACTCGTACGGGCTCGCCGCCTCCATCGCCTCGGCGCGTGTGCGCAACTCGTCGCGCAGTGCGGGCGTGTCGCGACTCGCTTGCTTGAGGTGCGCGGCGACGACGATGCCTTCGTACAGGCGCGCGACGACAACCGAGTGACAGCACGCTTTCTTCGCATCGCACTTGAAGCACTGCACGACCGGCAGCTTCTCCTGCTTGCCGACCTTCTTCGCCTCGCTCGTCGCGCGGGCGTTGATGTCGGCGATCATCGTGCGCAGCGATTCGAGGATTCCTTCGTCGGCGACGAACTGACCTAACGTGCGGGCCTCCACGCCGCCATGCTAAACGTAGTTGTGGCCGGCGTGATCAAGAAGACCGCGACGATCGATGCCGGCGACGCGCAGAGCGGCGGTTCGGTGCGTCTCGCAGTTGTCGCAGACACGCACAGCGCGCCGCATCCGAAGACTGCCGAGCGGCTCGCCGAGCTGAAGCCCGACGCGATCTTGCACGGCGGCGACATCGGCGATCTGCAGGTGCTCGACGAGCTCGCGAAGGTCGCGCCGGTCTACGCGGTGCGCGGCAACATTGACACGCACGCGCGCGACTTGCCGGACGTGCTCACGCTCGAGGTCGGCAATGTGCGGATCTTGCTCACGCACATCGCCGTCTATGGACCGAGGCTACGCGGCGAGATCGCGAAGCTCGCACGCGAGGAGCACGCGAAGCTCGTCGTGTGCGGTCACTCGCACGTGCCGTTCATCGGTCTCGACAAGGGCATCGAGGTGTTCAACCCGGGCTCGATCGGCCCGCGTCGTTTCAATCTGCCGATCTTGCTCGGCGCGATCGACATCACGCCGACCAGTCTCAAGATGCGTCACATCGAAGCCGAGACCGGCAAGCTCTGGCTGCCGCCGCGGTAGTCCGCGCCGCTAGTCAGTGCAGCGGAACCGGTGCCTTCGTGAAGAACTTGTTCGCCGTGCGGGTCTTGCCGCCGAGCGAGTCGTAGTCGCGGTAGCCGACGACGATGAGGCCGTCGCCGTAGAGCGCGTCGCGCGCGCGGTCGATCGCCTTCTGGTCGGCGCCCGACGCGTCGAAGTCAATGCCGGTGATCTGCGCCGACAGGCTCGAGTTGAGCTTCTTCTCGGTCAGGCTCGGGCACGGAGCACGAACGCAGCGGATGCCATTGTCGTGAACGAGCGCGAACACGCCGTCGACCCATTCGGGCGCGCTGGCGACCCAGATCTCGGTGACGTTGACGACGAGGCCGCGATCGGCCGGGTCTGGCTCGACGGTGCCCTTGACGAGCAGCGGCTTGCCGGCGCGGAGATCATCCTCGTAGCCCTGCGCGACCGACGCCGGCATCGCGGTGCCACTCCAGTCGATCGTCTGTACCTTGCACTGCGACTGCGCGGGGCCGCGGCCACACTGGATCGTCGAGCGATTCGCACGCGAGACGAAGAAGCCGTTGCCGCAATCGCCGGGGCTGTCGAGGCTGCACGCGCGGGTGTCGGGGATCAGGTTGAGGAACGTGAAGGTCGCGGCGCTGTCGGCCTTGCCGCCCTCGCCATCGGCGCTCTCGTCGGAGAGCTCGTCGGCGGGCTGCGAGGTGCAAGCGGGGACCAGAATCGAAGTCATCAAGCCAAGAAATAGAGCGGAACGCATGATGCGCGCGCCATGTGCATCGCCCAGGCCACGTAGCGCACGTGGAATCTCGATGGGGTAGAGGGTTCAGATCGTGGCCAGTCCGCTGGCCGGCGGCTAGTCCCGCCTTGATGCGCTTGCGTTACACGGCCCATCAACGCGATAGCGCTCGGGATCTTTGAAGCGCGAAACCGGCGCTCGCTTATGTGCGCGTGCTTCGGCGAGCGCGTTCATTTCGTCGAGCGGCCAATGCTCGTGAGCGCGTATTGCATCGAGCAGCGCGACGAACGATTCGACGCTGCCGGTGACGCTGCGATCACTGTTCGTGAGCACGTCACGTTCCGGTCCGACCAGACGCTGCGCGTACTCCTGCGTCGACCAGCACGAGTCGAGCACGATCAATCGGTAGTCGTGTGGTGGCGAGATATCGATCGCGCCGTCGTGACTGTGGCCGTTGTAGTAGACGACGTCGTGGCGCGCGAGTGCACCGGCGAGCGCTGCGCTCGTTTGTGCGGGGTCGTCGGGCACGAGTGCGAGATCGATCGTCACGTTGCCGAGCGTGAACCGGTCGCCGTCTTCGGCAAAGCCACGATCGCGGAGCGCGCTTGCGAACGCGCGATAGCTCCACAGATTGTGGTCGGTGGGTCCGCCCTGCAGCTCGCCGAACACCGCTGCGACGGTGATGCGACCATCCGCGAGCATCGCGTCATAGCGCGGGCCTCTACTGTCCGCGCGGCACACGCCGTCGGGAATGTCAGGCGCGCGCGTCTGCGCGTAGACAGTGATCGCGCACGCGATCAAAAGCCCGACAAACCCGAGATCGATCGCTAGACGAGTCGCCGCACGATCAGCCATAGCGCTCCGATGCCGAAGAAGACGAGAATCCACCAATCGCCGAGCGACCGGCCGCCACCGCCCCAGCCACCGAAGCCACCACCATCGTCGTACGTCGAGCGACGCGACGACGACGGAGCCGGATCGGGCGCTTCGTTGACGGTCGTTGCCGGGTTCACGCCCTCGGGCACGACCGACGGCTGCTCGACGACCCGCACCTGGCCGTTCGACACGATGCGCGTGCGATCGACCGCGACGAACGACGTGAACTCGGTGACGAGGTGAAAGCGGAGGCCCAGCTCGGTGACCGGCTTGCGCACGTCTTCCTCGTCGGCTTTGTCCATCAGCACGTCGATCTTGCGGCGCGCCCACAGCGACGCGACCGGCTCGAAGTTGTTGACCGGCGGCAGCGTGACCGCGATCGGAATCGTCACGCGCTTGCCCGCGGTCGTCGCGCTCACCTTGATCACGGCCTGGCCGGGACGGCGATAGCGGCCGGTGACGATGAGCGGCTGGCCGGCATAGACGTCGGGCACCATCGCGGGCGTCAATTCCTCGACGGCGAGCCCACCCCAATCGACCTGCACGTCGGTCATGTACGGGTACGCGGACTTGAACACGAGGTTCTTCGCGAGCTTCTCGGCGGACTCGGTGAGCGTCAGGTAGCTCGCGAAGCCACGGCCCGCGCCGGCGAGCTTGTCGAGCAAGCTCCGGTTCGGCGCCGAGCCAATGCCGACGGTGAAGATGCGGTTCGTGCCGAGGAAGCGCTTCGCTGCACCGACGACGACATCGTCGTTGCCGACGAACCCGTCGGTGAGGAAGTAGACGACGCGAATGCGATCGCTGCCCGGCGTCGCGGTGAGCATGCGCACGACGCCTTGCTCCATCTCGGTGCCGCCGCCGCTCTGCAGCACTTTCAAGTACTCGAGGCCGCGCTGCTTGCCCGCGCCATCGCCGCGAATCGGATTATCGGCCATCGCCTCGACCCCGCTCGCAAACGCGACGACGTTGAACGAGTCGCGCTCGGTCAGCGTATCGATGATCGCGCTCGCCACCGCCTTCGCCTGCGCGAGCGGTTGGCCGTCCATCGAGCCCGACCGATCGATCACGATCATCACTTCGCGCGGGGTGATGTCGCCGGTGCGGTACGTCGCCTTCGGCTGCACCGCGAGCATGAAGTAGCCATCCTCGTCGACCTTGTGCGTGAGCAGGCCGACCGTCGTCTGTGGACCGGCGGTCTTGTAGCGAATCACGAGGTCGCGGTTCGGAATCTCGTCGCTGCGACCGAGCGTGATGTGACTGCGCGTGACGGCGGGCTGCGTCGCGAGAATGTCGTGCGACGGACTTTCGACACCGACGATCGGAACACCTGCATCGATGTCGGCGGTGAAGCTCACCGTGCTGCTCGCGCGCTCCGAGCTCACGTACGGCATCGACGCCGCGCTCACCGGATTGCGCCCTTGCCGATCGGCGGGCAGGTAGCGCGGGCCGACCGTGAGCGGTACCGCCATCGTGTACGCGCCGTTGTCGTAATCGAGTAGCTCGACGTAGCGGATCCGGATCTTGATCGTCTCGTGTGGCGCGATGTTCGCGATGTGCTGCGTGAAGATGTTCGGCTTGTTCTGCTCGACGAGGCCTGCGGTGTGCCCGCTGCTCTTCGCTTCGTCGTAGATGCGGCGCGCGTCTTCCTTCGTCTTGATCTCGCCGGTGATCGTGCGCTCGCCGATGCCGATCTCGTAGCCGGAGACCGCGCCGTCGTCGCCGAGCGGGAACACGTAGACGGCCTCGATCGGCTCGTCGAACGGGTTCTCGAAGATCTGCTCGACGTTGTAGACCGCCATCATGCCGCCGACGTTCGCGGTGATCGCGGTGTGCTTGAGCGGGAAGCCGATCACTTCCTGCTTCACGCCTTCGAACACCGCGACTTGCGGCGCGACGAGGCGTAGCTCGCCACCGGCGACGGGAATCTCGTCCATTGCCGCGTAGCCGACGCTCCCGCTGATCGTCACGTCGGCAGACATCGTCATTCCCGCGTGACACGACGCGAGCAACGCCAGAACGAGCAAGCTGCGCATGGGATCCTCCGGGCGTGCGTGTGCAGCAACTCACGCGCCGATCACGCTTTGACGAGATTCACCACGGCCTGCCCGAGACGTGCGCGCGCTGCCGCGATTTCCGTGACAGCGATCGAACGTCGCGTCGAACGTCTACCGCTTAGCTTGCCGGCGAGCGCGCGCTGCGGCGTAGACCTGCTTCGCGCGCGTCGCGTCGGCGTGGTTCGGCGTGTTGTGGAGGATCTTGTCCATTTCGAGCTCGGCCTCGTCGAGCCGACCGAGCATGCCGAGTGCGCGGCCACGGACGAAGTGCGCGTAGTCGCTGCCGGGCGCGAGCTGCAGCGCGGCGTCGGCGGCTTCCAGTGCATCGGCCGGCCGCTTGCGCGCGCACAGCACGTTCACTTTCTCGGTGAGCAAGCCGCCGTGCCAGCGCGCATCGAGTGGCAGCGCCAACGCGCGCGACAGCTCGGCCTCGGCTTCGTCGATCCGATCGAGGCGCACGAGCAAGCGCACCCAGCTGTGCCACCACATGCCGCCGTCGAGCTCGCCTTGCACGGCGCGCTGGAGCAGCGGCACCGCGTCGGCCTGCTCCGGCGTATCGGCGAGCACGGCGCCGAGCCAGCCGTGTGTCGATGGCGTTTGATCGCCGAGCGCGATCGCGCGTTTGAGGAGCGTCGCCGCGTGCTCGGGGAACGACGCGAAGAACAGCTGGCGGCCTTTCTCCGCGTACGCGGCGGGGTCGTCGGGCTTCGCTTCGATCGCGAGATCGAGCAGTGCAAGCGCGCGCCGCACCAGACCGCGTGTGTGTGCGTCGCGAGCTGCGGCGAGCGGATCGGCCGGCAGTGCACCAACCGCCGCGCGCGCGTTCGT
>DASUFX010000109.1:0-2912 GCA_036274355.1 Kofleriaceae bacterium
CACGCCGAGCGCGCACCACAGGATGTGCGCGATCACGGCGAGATCGAACGTCAGCGGCGTTGCTGCGATCCATGTCAGCGGATACGCCGCGCCGTGACTCGGCTCCGCGAGCAGCGGCACGCCGAGCGCGGTTCCTTCCCACCACGTCGGCAGCTCGCCGTGCAGCACCGCATCGGCGGCCGCGATGCGCGGCGGCGCGACCTCGGTGTGGTAGCGCGCGTCGTCCCACGTCCGACCGCCGAGCACGATCGGCGCGTAGACGACGAGTACGATCGCGGCCAGCACGAGCGCGACTAGCGATCGCTGCACGCGGCGACTATAGGGCCGCCGACTTGACAGCTGGAGCGCGCGAGACGAAAACCTCGCCATGCGCTGTCTCGTGCTCGTCGCGGTTCTTGCCGCTGGCTGCGGTCACAAGAAAGACGAGGCCAGCTGTGGCGCCGTCGCAACGCGGCTGTTCACGCTCGCGCACGACGATCTCGGCAGTGCGACGGTCGATCCCGCCATCCGTCGGGCCGTCGCTGATCAGCTGCCGGCGATGCGAGACTCATTGACCCAGATTTGTACAGATGGGAAATGGTCTACGCAGGTGCGTAACTGCATGGTCAGTGCTGGCGACCATCTTGCGCTCCAGGCCTGCCAGCAGCATTTGACCGACGAGCAACGTCGCGCACTTGACCGAGCCACTGTCGGCGAGACGACCTCGCATTAGACGTGCTAAGAACGTTGAACCAACGCGATGGAGATCGACTTTCAGTACTCCCTCCCGGACCCCGACGCGAAATCGCGCCTCGAGATCCTCGGTCAATACCTCGCGAACAAGCACGGCATCATGGTGACGTGGCTCGACGGAAAACGGGCCAAGTTCTCCGGCAAGTACCTCGTCGTGAAGATCGACGGTGAGCTGAGCATCGGCAATGGCCGCGCGCAGTTCAAAGGCGAAGACCCTGGGTTCCTCTGGCGCAATCGCGCAAAGGACTACATCCAGAGCAAGCTCGCCAAGTACCTCGATCCGAGCTTACAGCCTGCGCAATTACCGACGAGCTGACGGTCGATCGTCGCTCGGGAGCCGGATTGAACTGGCCGTTCTAGTGGACTGACGGTTCTACTGAGACGGACCGGTGCCAGTCTTACGCGCGTGCGAGCGCGAGTGACTTGAGCGCAGCGGCGACGGCGCGATCGGCCTCGGCGGCCGACATGCCTTGCCGCTCGAGGCGGCGTTGCAGACGCTCGATGATGCTCCACACGGACATTTCGTTCTGAGCCTTCATGTTGATCCTCACGTATGAGGGCTGATGTCGGTCTAACAGCAGGGGGACTGCCCTCATTCCCGAAGACAGATCACGAGTTTTCTGGTTGCAGCACTCGCTGGTAGTCCGATGTAGGTTCGCGTTGTGAAGCTCGTGACCTGGAACATCAATTCGATCCGCGCGCGGACCGAGAAACTGCTGACGTGGATCGGCAACGAGCGTCCCGACATCCTGTGCCTCCAGGAAACCAAGGTCGAGGACTCCGGGTTTCCCCTCGAAGCTTTGCGTGCGCGCGGCTACGAAGTCGTCACCTACGGCCAGCGCAGCTACAACGGCGTCGCGATCGCAGCGCGGTCACCACTCACGGACGTGGTTCGCGGCTTCGGTGATGGCCAGCCCGATGAAGAAGCGCGGTTGATCGCGGCGACGGTCGACGGCATTCGTGTCGTCTGCGTCTACGTGCCGAACGGTCAGGATCTGACGAGCGACAAGTTTCCGTACAAGCTCGCCTGGTATCGCCGGCTGCGCGCGTTTCTCGATCGCACGGTGAAGACGACGGACAACGTCGTCGTGTGCGGCGACATGAACGTCACCGCCGACGATCGTGACGTCTGCGATCCGGTGAAGTGGGCCGGCCACATTCACTGCAGCGCCGACGAACGCGCAGCACTCGGCGAGCTCGTCGGGTTCCCGCTCGTCGATCTATTTCGCAAGCACCACCCGAATGGTGGCGTCTATTCGTGGTGGGACTATCGCGGCGTCGCGTTCTTCAAGGATCAGGGCCTGCGCATCGACTACATCTTCGCGACGCAGCCGGTCGCCGACCGCTGCACCGCGTGCACGATCGATCGCAACGCGCGCAAAGGTCAGGACGCGAGCGATCACGCACCGGTCATCGCGACGATCGAGTAGAGATCCGATTCTGGCCGAAGTCCGAAGCCCGAAGCCTGTCAATGCTGCTCGAGCGGACGAACCTTGCGCAGCTCGGGCGCTGACTTCCGCAGCTCCGCCGGCGCGATCGAAGCAACAACCGGCAGCGACATCGCCGGCGCTTCTTCGACGACCACCGGCGCGGTGCGCTTGCTGAGCTCGCGGAACGCGATGATCCAGCGATTGATCGCGGTCGCCGCCGACGTCGCCGCGCAGATCAGCATCGTGATGCCGATGATCGGCACTGCCGCCTCGACATCGCCGTAGAGCAGCGCGCCGAGTGTGCCGAACACGACGACGACGATGCGCTCTGCACGCTGCATCATGCCGGCCGACAGCTCGATGCCGAGACTCTCGGCACGCGCGCGCGTGTAGCTCACCATCATCGACGCGCCGAACGCGCCAAACGCAGCGAGCAGCCACGGCGTGTCGCGCAGGTACCAGGCGTAGCCGCCGAACACGAAGAGCTCGCCCCAGCGATCGCTCACCGAATCGAACAACGCACCTGCAGCGGTCTGCTTGCCACTGAGGCGCGCGAGCCGACCGTCGAGAATGTCGAGCACGCCACCGAACGTGTAGAGCCACATCGCCGCGGCAAGCGCGCCCATCCCGGCGGCGACGCCGGTGATGATGCACATCGCGAGCGACACTGCGGTCACTGCGTTGGGAGACACACGACCGAGCAGCATTCGCTCGACGGGGGTCATTAGCCAGACCATGAACCCGGCGATG
>DASUFX010000110.1:0-3125 GCA_036274355.1 Kofleriaceae bacterium
CTGCGCGAACGGCTTCGTCGCGATGTCGAGCGCCTCGACGGCGTGACGAATGGCGAGATAGTCGGGGCTCTTCATCGCAGCATCGAGCGCAGTCATCGCCTGCTCGCCCGCGGCGCGGACATCGTCCGTGAGTAGCGCGGCATCGGTCTCGAACGCCTGCTTCGTCGCAGCGAGGATGCGCTCGGCTTCGACACGCTCGACCGCGAGGTTGCGTTTCTCGAGATCCTCTTCCGCGTGCTCGAACGACTCGAGCAACATGCGCTCGACTTCCTCGTCGGAGAGGCCGTAGCTCGGCTTGACCTCGATCGAGGCCTCCTTGCCGGTGGTCAGCTCCTTCGCCATGACCTTGAGCAGGCCATCGGCGTCGATCAGAAACGTGACCTCGAGCCGCGCCAGGCCCGCGATCATCGGCGGGATGCCGCGCAGCGTGAACCGGCCGAGCGAACGACACGCATCGACCGTCTCGCGCTCACCTTGCACGATGTGGATGTCGAAACCGGTCTGGTTGTCGGCGTACGTCGTGAACGTCTGCGTCGCGCCGCACGGAATCGTCGTGTTGCGGTAGACGAGCTTTTCGACGACACCGCCCATCATCTCGACGCCGAGCGACAGCGGCACGACGTCGAGCAGCACGACCTGTTGCTCGCCGCCCGCGAGCGCGTCGGCCTGAACCGCCGCGCCGAGCGCGACGACTTGATCGGGATCGAGATCGTGGAGCGGCTCCTTGCCGAACAGCTCGCGTACGAAGGCGCGCACGACCGGCGAGCGCGTCGAGCCACCGACGAGGATCACGCCGTCGAGATCGTCCTTGCCCAGCTCGGCATCCTTGAGCACGCGGCGACAGGCCTTGCCGCACTTGTCGAGCAACGGCTGCGCGATCCGGCGCAGATCGTCGCGCGTGAAGCCATCGACCTCGGGCGCATCGGTGAGACGCTCCTTGAGGCTGCGCGCACGCGCGACGGCAGTGGCGATGCGATGCCGATCGCCCGACGCGATGTCAGCCGCGAAGCGGTCCTGTGCGATCGCGCGATCGAGATCGTCGCCGCCGAGTGCGGAGTCGCCGCCGGTGGCCTTCACTTCGAACACACCTTCGACGAGCTTGAGAATCGAGATATCGAACGTACCGCCGCCGAGATCGAACACGGCGTAGACGCCCTTGCTGCCGCGATCGAGACCATAGGCGACGGCCGCAGCGGTGGGCTCGGCCATCAGGCGCATGACCTCGAGACCAGCGAGCCGGCCCGCATCGCGCGTGGCCTGGCGCTGCGCATCGTCGAAGTACGCGGGCACCGTGATGACCACGCCTTCGATCGTGCCGCCGAGCTGCTCCTCGGCGCGCGACTTGAGCTCCTTGAGGATCTCGGCCGAGACCTCGACCGGCGATAGCTCGCGGCCGCCGACGCGCATGCGCACCGCGCGGTCGTCACCGACCAGCTCGTACGGCAGCATGCCGCGGACAGACTCGACGTCCTTCATGCCGCGGCCGATCAGCCGCTTCACCGAGGCGAGCGTGCGTCCCGGCTCCTCGACCGCCATGGCTTGCGCGCGGCGACCGACCAGCGTGCCGCCGCTCGGCGCGTACCACACGACCGAGGGCACGATCGGATCGTCACCGAGCACCTTCGGGCCACCGTCCTCGACGTGTGCGACGAGGCTGTTCGTCGTACCGAGATCGATTCCGACGACGCGCGGCTTGCAGGCCTCTTTGACCTGCGACGTACCGGGCTCGGAGATTTGCATCAACATCTTAGTCCTCGTCGAGTGCGTTGTCGCACTCCTCGAGATAGCGGTCGAGGTAGCGCAGCACGATCAGCTGCTCCTTGATCGCCGGCAGATCGTTCTTCGCGAACAGCGCGGTCAGCGAATCGACGGTCGCCTTGCGGCGAGCCTTCATCACGCCGCAGAGTTTTTCGATCTCGCTCGTGCGCTTCGCGACGCGCGCCTCCGCGAGCTCTTCGCGCAGCTCGAGGATCTCCATCAGGAACGTCGGATCGAGGCGCTCGTTGTCGCCGATCGAGACGCCGGCGCGCTCGAGCAGATACTCCGCGCGCTGCACCGGCTTCTTCAGCGTCTGGTACGCGTCGTTGAGCGCGCGCGACTTCGACAGCGCAGCGACCCGCTCCGCCGCCGGCGAATTCGCGAACCGGTCGGGGTGCAGCTCCTTGCTCTTGTCGAAGAACGCGCGTTCGATCACGCCGGGATCGAGATCGAACTGCGCTGGCAAACCGAGCAGCCCGAATGCGTCGTTAGAACTGGACGCTCTCTCCACAGCCGCACGAGCCCTTCGCGTTCGGGTTGTTGAACTTGAACCCGTGACCCATCATGCCGCGCACGAAGTCGAGGGTCATGCCACCGAGATACACGAGGCTCTTCGGATCGACGACGATCGCAACGCCGTGGTCGGCGAACTCACTGTCGGTGGGCTTCACTTCGTCGGCCCACTCGAACACATACGTGAAGCCCGTGCAGCCGCCGCCGCGCACACCCACGCGAATGCGCGCGTTCGGCGTGCCGCGCTTCTCGCGCTGACGCGCGATTTCCTGCGCTGCCGCCTCGGTGATCGCGATCTCCTTCTTGCCCACGGCCGGGGGGCCCGCGGACGTCGAAGTGTCGCTCTGGGGTGCTGCTGCCATCATCATGGCCTTACCTCGAGTGCTTCTTCTTGTAGTCGTCGATCGCCGCCTTGATCGCATCCTCGGCGAGCACCGAGCAGTGGATCTTCACCGGCGGGAGGTTCAGCTCCTCGACGATCTGCGTGTTCTTGATCCCGGCCGCCTGATCGAGGGTCATGCCCTTGATCATCTCGGTCGCGAGCGAGCTCGACGCGATCGCCGAGCCGCAGCCGAACGTCTTGAAGCGCGCGTCGGCGATCAGGCCGTCCACGACGCGGATCTCGAGGCGCATGACATCGCCGCACGCGGGTGCGCCGACGAGCCCGGTGCCGACCTCGTCCTTCGAGACGTCCGTCTCGTTCTTGAACGTGCCCACGTTGCGGGGGTTTTCGTAGTGGTCGATGACCTTGTCGGAGTACGCCATGGTGGTTTCTCTCTGCTTGTGCAGCTCAGTGCGGGGTCCACTGGATCGAGTTGAGGTCGATGCCGTCCTGGTGCATCTCCCAGAGCGGC
>DASUFX010000111.1:0-7096 GCA_036274355.1 Kofleriaceae bacterium
CTCTGGGAGGACACCGGTCGCTGGCTCGGCAGCTCGGTCGGTCCGAACATCAGCGACGTCACGATCGAGGTCGAGGGCTATCGCAACGGCAAGGAGCACCACACGTACCTGATGCCGGTGATGCGCCACGACAACTTCACCGACAAGACCGCCGACATCAAGATCGAGAAGATCCTCGTGCCGGTCGGCAACCAGACCGAGAACGGCCAGCTCAAGCTCGTCACGCTCAAGGAGCTGCTCGAAAACCCCGAGCAGTACATGTCGACGCGCGACAAGGGCAAGATCAAGAATTCGACGCTGCTCGCGAAGCGCGACACGCACGTGCTCGTCAGCGCGCAGCATGCGTTCCTGCCGGTGCCGCAAGAAGGTCAGGCGAAGTTCTGGCCGGTCATCTTCAACTATCAATCGACGAAGAAGAACCCGGCCGTGCTCGCGATCCTCGTCACGCGCCAGGGCACGAGCATGACGATCATCGACAACAACCGCGACACCGTTACCGGCGGTGACTCGTGGGGCCAGCGCCTCTACTTCAACCAGTCAGGACAGAAGGCGCCGCTCATCGCCGAGCGCCTCACCGACGTGAAGAACAAGGGCACGACCGCGAACGGCGAGGACGCGCAGAGCCTCGGCGCTGACGCGAACGTGCTGATGCTGATCCAGGTGCCGCTCAAGTACAAAGAGCCGCCGCGCCCGAAGTACGGAGGCGCACCGATGGCGATGGGCCTCGCCGACGGCGGCGGAGGTGGCGGCGGCTACGCGGCACCAGCGAAGATGGCGAAGGAAGCGCAGGCGTCGCGCGCGGGTGGCGATCGCGAGCGCTCGGACGTCGACACCGCGGTGCTCGGCCACGGGGCGACCGAAGGTCCATACACCGAGCTCGACGGTCTCACGATCCAGCGCGACTCGCGCTTCCCGGTCCGTGTGACTTTGCAGTTCTATCAAGCGACCAGCAACGGCGTGATCTCGAAGACCAACGTCGCTGCGATGGCCGCGCAGATCAAGAAGGTCTACGGCAAGGGTGACTACGTCGGCTCGCTCGTCGTGCCGACCGAGCTCGATCGCCTGCGCCCGACGAACTGGGTCGGCGTGACCGAAGCACCGCTCGACGTGTGGAACCACCTGCCCGGCCTCCTCGAGCGGATCGGCCAGTATGGCTGGCGCCGTCCGCAGATGCGCGCCGGCGTGATGTGATCGATTAGTCGTCGTCGAGCGTTCGCAAGAACGCGACGAGGTCGTTGATCTCTTGCGGCGTGAGCTTGCCACCGGTTCGCACGCGCTGCGCATTCGTCGCGACCTCGGGCTCGGGCCATTTGCACGCCCCGACGCGCCTGCAGGAGCCGCTGATGAATTCGACGAATTCGTCGAGGCGATGGATGTAGCCGTTGTGGCCGTACGGCGACGTCTTGCCGACGTTGCGCAGCGTCGGCGTACGGAACATGCCGTCGTGCGCTGGATCGTTCGTCGTCGTCATCAGGCCGTGATCGATGAATGCCTCGCCGTCGGGATTGAGATCCTTCGCTAGCCCGTAGAACGGACTGTCGGCGAACTTCGGGAGGCCGAGGTTTTCATACGTATACGTCGTGAACAGCGGCGGCGAGCCGTCGGCACCTGGCCGGTTCGGATGACAGCTCGCGCAGTTTCCCTTCGCCGGATCCTCGAACACCGCGAGGCCGCGCGCTTCGCTGTCGGTGAGCTGCGCGGTGCCCGCGAGGTACTTGTCGTACTTCGACGAGAACGGCGCCATCTGCGGCGTGCGCTCGAACGCGGCGATCGCATCACCGACGAGCGCGAACGCTTTGTCGGTATCGGCGAACGCGTCCTTGCCGTAGAGCTGGCGGAACTGCGCGCCGTACGCCTTCTTCACCTTCGCGACGACCGCTGCTTTGCTCGGATTGTTCATCTCGAGCGGGTTGACGAGCGGAAATGCTGCCTGCTCCTCGAGCGTGTTCGCGCGACCGTCCCAGAACTGACCGCCGAGCAGCTTACCGCTCGCGTCCTTGTGCAGCGGCGGCGTGAATTGCGAGTAGAGCACCGTCGGCGAGTTGCGCGTACCGACGCGCTCGCGCAGCACACCCGGCGACACGCGCTCGAACTCGGGATCGACGAACGTTGCCTTTGGATCGTGGCAGTCGGCGCACGCTTGGCCTGCGGGCTCGGACAGCTTCGGGTCGTTGAACAGCTGCTCGCCGAGCTCGGCCTTCGTGACGGGTTTGGGGTTTTCCGCCGACGACGCACAGCCGACGACGCACGCGACAGCGGCCAACCACCTCATCGAGTAGTCAGTGTAGGACCACGCCCGATGCTCGCAACCGAGCTACTTGATGACAGCCAAGCGCGGAGACCGCTTCGGCTTCGACAACACGCTCTTCGCGACCGCAAGCGCGGCCTTCGTGGCGAGGTCCATGAACAGCTTCGCGTTCTCGGAGTCGGGGCTCGCGATGATCACGGGTACGCCGGCGTCGCCGCCGAAGCGAATCCGCGTGTCGATCGGAATTTCTCCGAAGAACTCGGTGCCGACTTCCTGCGCGAGGCGCTTGCCGCCACCGTGGCTGAAGATCTCGTCGTGGTGACCGCAGGCCGGGCACTTGTAGTAGCTCATGTTCTCGACGATGCCGAGGATCGGAATCTCGACCTTCTCGAACATCGCGATGCCCTTCACGACATCGACGATCGACACCTCTTGCGGCGTCGTCACCATTACCGCGCCCGCGATCGGAATCAGCTGCGAGAGCGACAGCTGCACGTCGCCGGTGCCGGGCGGCAGATCGCAGACGAGATAGTCGAGCTCGCCCCAGTCGACGTCGCCGAGGAACTGCTGGAGCAGGCGATGCACCATCGGGCCGCGCCACACGACGGCCTCGTCCTTGTCGACGAAGAAGCCGACCGAGATCACCTTCACACCGTGATGGATCGCCGGAATGATCCGCGACTCCTTCGACGCCTGCGGCGGCACTTCGGGCGAGCCGAGCATCGTCGGGATCGATGGGCCGAATACGTCGGCGTCGAGCAGGCCGACCTTCGCGCCGTGGCGCTGCAGCGCGAGCGCGAGGTTGACCGCGACCGTCGACTTGCCGACGCCGCCCTTACCGGCGGCCACCGCGATCACGTTCTTCGGGCCTTTGAGCACGGCCTTGTCGCTCGGCGCCGGCATGAACGCCGTGTTGACCTCGGGAATGATCGTCGTGCGCTTGGCACCGAGCGCCTTCACCGCGGTGTCGACACGCGCGATGAGCTCCTTGCGCAGCGCGAGTGGATACGCGGCGGTCGGAATGTCGAGCCGCACGAGCACGTCGTCGCCGGAGACTTCGACCTTGCTCAGGATGCGGTACGAAACGATGTCCTTGTCGAACGCGGGATCGTTGACCTTCGCGAGTGCTTCTCGAACTTGTGCTTCCGTGATCGCCATCGACTTCGTCTCCCGGCTCAGGGCAGGTGGCCCAGCTTGAGCTTCTTCGCGTTCAGATAGTCTGCGTTGTGCTCGGACTCGCCGACCCAGTGCGCTTCGAGCGCGTCGACAATGACGCCGGCATGCTCGAGCCCCGCCGCCTTCTTGGGGTTGTTCGTCATCAGCCGGACGCTCGTCACGCCGAGATCGCGCAGGATGCCGGCCGCGAGGTCGTAGCTACGCAAGTCGGCGTCGAACCCGAGCGCGAGGTTTGCCTCGACCGTGTCGTGACCGTTGTCTTGCAACTGGTACGCGCGGACCTTGTTGCCAAGGCCAATGCCGCGACCCTCCTGCACCAGGTACACGAGCACGCCGCGGCCTTCACGGGCGATCCGCGCGAGCGCACCCTCGAGCTGAGCCCGGCAGTCGCAGCGCAGGCTGCCCATGACTTCGCCGGTGAAACACGACGAGTGCACGCGGGTCAGCACGGCCTGGCCCGTCACATCGCCCAAGACCATCGCGACATGTTCTTCGTTCTCGAGCCCAACCGCGCTCGCCCCTGCCCCACCTGGCTCGCCGGTGCGGTAGACCACGACCCTAAACTCGCCATGTGGCGTCGGCAGTCGTGCGTCGGAATACCTCGTAAGCATGCGGGTTCGGCGTGTATGGCCGGGTCGCAAGGGCTTGTCAATCTGCTAAGGTGGTGGGGTCATGGCGGTTCGTCCCACGGTGATTTGGCCCGATCCTAGGTTGCGTGAACCAACCGTAGAGATCACGACCATCGACGACGCCGTGCGCGAGCTTTACCGAGACCTCTGCGATTCCATGTACGCGGAAAATGGCCTCGGAATGGCCGCGCCGCAGCTCGGCGAGGCGCGCAAGATGTTCATCGTCGAGCCCAAGCTCGCCGGCCTCGCCGAAACGGATCCGCCGCTGTGCTTCATGAACCCTGAGGTGCTCGAAACCTCGGAAGAGATGCAGGACAGCGAAGAGGGGTGCCTGTCATTCCCCGACATCTACATCAAAGTGAAGCGGCCGATGCGCTGCAAGGTCCGCGCACTTGGCATCGATGGAAAGCAGTTCACCATCGAAGGTGAAGGCCTGCTCGCCCGCTGCCTGCTCCACGAAAACGATCACTTGACCGGCAAGCTGCTCGTCGATTTCGTCGGCCCGCTGAAACGGCAGATGATCAAGAAGACGCTGCAGCGTCACAAAGACGCCGAAGCCGAAGAGCTCGAAGAAGCCGAAGCCTAGGGCGCCTGCGACGGCACCGCGTACTCTTCGCTGCTACTTCCCGCGAACGGCTTCGGGCTCCAGATCACGCGCTGGATCTCGACGCCGTCGAGCACACGTAATGCGCGCGCGTCGGAACCGACGAGCCCTTCGCAGCTGCGTTTGAAGTTCACCGCAACGTGACCGCCGCGGCGATAGCACGTCGGGTTGTCGCCCCAGCACTCGCAGTCGGTGAGCGTCGCCGCGCCTTGGAACGATTGCCCGACGCGCCAGTCGTGGCCGAAGGTCTCGACGCGCGGGCTCGTCGCGTGCACGTTGAACAGCGAGCCATCGCTCTCGTTCGGGATCACCCACGCGAGCTTCTCGTCGCCGAGATATACCGAATACGACAGCCCCGAGTCGTTCGCAGCGCGCACGTCGTAGCCGGCGAACGCGGAGCGAAGTGCGGTCAACGTCGCCTTCGACCCGGCGGTCAGCGGGCCGAATCCATCCTCGGTAATCGTAAGCAGGCCGCGCTTGCTGGGCTCCGCCCGATTGGAAATCGTCGCCGGGGGCGCTTTCGTGTAGCAGCCCGCGAGCACGACGACCCAAGCCAGCCGCATGGTGTCGCGATTGTAACGCACGTGCGGTATAGCCGCCGCGATGACCGATTCTGTGTTCGTACGCGGCCTCGAATTCGAGGGCAATCACGGCTATACGGCGGCCGAACGGCGCGGCACGCGCAGGTTTCGCGTCAACCTCACCCTCGAGCTCTCGCTCGCAGCGGCAGCGGTCTCCGACAAGATCTCGGACACGATCGATTACTGGAAGGTCAGCGAAGCAGTCGTCGCGATCGGCACCAAGTCGACGTTCAAGCTGCTCGAAGCACTCGCGGGCGCGATCGGCTCGCGCATCCAAGAGCTCTATCCGCGTGCGGCCGTCGAGATCGAGCTCGAGAAGCTCGCGCCGCCCTGTCCCGGCGTGCCCGCTGCGTGCGGCGTGAAGCTCGTCTTCCCCGCCCGCCAGAGTGAATCTGGCGGTCTCCGCCTCGGGCCCGCGAAGGAGGCGTGATGTTTTCCTACGCGACACCCGTGCGCTTCGCCGATGTCGATCACGCGGGTATCGTCTACTACCCGCGCTTCTTTCATTACTTTCACGTCGCGTTCGAAGAGCTGTGGCGCGCGCGAATCGGACCACAGGCGTACTCCGACATCATCGATCGCGATCGCATCGGCTTTCCTGCGGTGCGCGCCGAGTGCGACTTCAAAGCACCCCTGAAATTCGGAGACACCGCCGAGATCGACGTCACGATTCCGCGCCTCGGCACTAAGTCGATCACGTTCAGATATCGCATCTATCGCGGAGAGGCCGTGCCATCCGGCACACGCGTGCTGTGCGCTGAAGGCCAGGTCGTGTGCGCGGTGGTCGACCTCGCGAAATTTGCCGCGGTTGCGATTCCGGAGCATGTGACCAACATGTTGCGTGATTTAGTCGAATCGTGATGCCCTCCACGCGGCATAGAAAAAGCAGCTTGCTCTTTACGCCCGCTGGGCGATCGTACTAAGTCCCCGTCATGATCGAGCGCGACCCCAAGACTCTGGCCAGGCTGCAGGCGGTGGTAACCGCCCTCATCGAGCACCGCGTCTCGACGTCCCTGGTCGATGTCGAGCGGGCGCTCGCGAAATGGCGCAGCGGTCAGCACTCGGCCCTCGCCGCACACGGCGCGGTCCTGCGCCACGCTGCGCGCTGCGAGCGCACGGTCGAGCGCGTCACCGCAGCCGCTGGTGACCGCCCCGAAGGCATTCTGCGTGACGCGGTCGATGCCGGCCTGATGTCGAGCGAAGAATTCGTGCAGCTTGTCGGCAAACAGCCGAACGAAGTCCCCTCGATCGACGCGCTCCGCGACGAAGACGACGCCTCAGCCCCTGACAAGCGCCGCACGCTCGAGACGCTGCTCGCGCGCGGCCCCGTGCTCGTCCATGTCGATGCGCGCCGCGCCGAAGTCTCGGTCCCGCCGCGTTTCCGCGCCGATCCGAGCCTCGTGCTCCGCTTCGGCTACACGCTATCGCCGGCGATCGCGGATCTCGGCGTCGACGACAACGCGATCTCCGGCACGCTCACGTTTGGCGGCCAGCCGTTCCACTGCGTGCTGCCGTGGACCGCGGTCTACGCCGCGATGGTCGAAGGCGAGCAGCGCGGCACCGTGTGGCCGGAAGACGTCCCCGAAGACGTGCTCACCGGCGGCGGCGAAGCCCCGGCTCCGCTGCCGGCCGCGCAGCCGCAACAGCAAGCCGAGCCGCAGCCGCAGCGCGCCAAGCGCACGAGCCACCTGAAGCTCGTCGAGTAACGCATGCGCGCGATCGTCGCGCTCGCACTGCTCGCCGCATGCGCACCGGGCAAGCCCGAGAAGCTGCGCAGCCCAGGCGGTGGTGGCCACCGTCCACCGGGCGGGCCACCGAACCCGCCGCACGTCGCGTGGTTCGGTCGTTTCGAGCTCAC
>DASUFX010000112.1:0-3390 GCA_036274355.1 Kofleriaceae bacterium
GCGGCTTCCACTGGGTGCAAGAGCAGCCGTACTACCGCTGACATCCACGCGCGCACCGCGCGCCACCACGGCAACGGCGCTTCAGCGTGCGCGGGCTCGAACGGACGACCGAGTCGCGGCGTGAGAAGTCGCGTCGCGCTCGGAGCTCAGTACGGAATCTTGGCTTCGTCGGTGAGCCGCGCGACGAACTGATCGAGCGGCATCAGGCCGAGGTCGCCTTCCTTGCCGGCGCCGTGCTTGCGCGGCGATACGCCCTGCGCCTCGACTTCCTTGTCACCGACGACAAGCGCGTACGGCACCTTCGCGATCTCGCTCTCGCGGATCATGCCGCCGATACGCCCGTGCGAACGATCGACGTCGACGCGCAGGCCGGCCGCGCGCATCTTCGCGGCGACCTCGTCGGCCCACGCGTGATGACGCTCGGCCACCGGCAGGATGCGCGCCTGCTCGGGCGCGAGCCACACCGGGACGTTGCCGGCGAAGTGCTCGATCAAGATGCCGATGAAGCGCTCGAACGAGCCGTAGATCGCGCGATGGATGACGACCGGGCGATGCTCCTTGTTGTCATCGCCGATGTACGTCATGTCGAAGCGTTCGGGCGCGTTGTAGTCGAGCTGGATCGTGCCGAGCTGCCACTTGCGACCGATCGAGTCCGCGACATCGAAATCGATCTTCGGACCGTAGAACGCGCCGTCGCCGGGCTTGAGCTCGTACGGCAGACCGGTCGCGATGAGCGCAGCCTTGAGCGCCGACTCTGCTTTGTCCCACAGCGCGTCGTCACCGATCTTCACCTCGGGACGCGTCGCGAACTTCGCAGTGAACTCGAGACCGAACGCCGAGTACACGCGCGAGATCAGCTTCGTCAGCGCGGCAACCTCGTCGGCGATCTGCGACTCCATCAGCATGATGTGCGCGTCGTCTTGCTGGAACTGGCGCACGCGCGTCAGGCCGCTGAGCGCACCCGCCGCTTCATTGCGATGGAGCACGTCCTGCGTGTGCAGACGCAGCGGCAGCTCGCGATAGCTGCGGCGCTTGATTTGATAGAACAAGTAGTGCGACGGGCAGTTCATCGGCTTGAGCGATGAGCTCGCGCGCTCCTCGGCGGGGAGCTTCTCGTCGCTCTCCTTGTCGAAGATGAGGAACATGTTCTCGCGGTACTTGCCCCAGTGGCCGCTCGTCTCCCACAACGACTTGTTGTAGATGAGCGGCGTCTTGATCTCCTGGTAGCCGTTCGCGAGGCACATGTTGCGCATCGCGGTCTGCAGCGTCGTGTAGATGACGGTGCCCTTCGCGGTCCAGAACGCTGCGCCCGGCGCGGCCGGGTGGAAGTGGAAGAGATCGAGCGCGGGGCCGAGCCGCTTGTGGTCGCGCTTCTTCGCTTCCTCCTGCTGGTGCGTCCACGCGTCGAGATCCTTCTGTGTGAAGAACGCGGTGCCGTAGATGCGCTGCAGCTGCGGGTTGCGATGATCGCCGCGCCAGTACGCGCCGGCGACCGAGAGGATCTTGATCACGCCGACGCGCCCGGTCGACGGACCGTGCGGACCGAGGCAGAAGTCGACCCAGTCGCCGTGCTCGTAGAGCGACAGCGTGGGCGCGCCTTTGTTGAAGATGTCCTCGACGAGCTCGAGCTTGAACTTCTCGCCGAGCCGCGTGAACAGCGCGATCGCCTCGTCCTTGCTCACCTCTTTGCGATGGAATGGGAGGTCCTTCTTGATCTCCTCGTTCGCCGCGGCCTCGATCGTCTTGAGGTCTTCCTCGGTGAACGGCTTCTCGCGGTAAAAGTCGTAATAGAAGCCGTCCTCGATGGTCGGGCCGATGGTCACCTGCGTACCGGGGAACAGCCGCTGGACGACCGACGCGACGATATGTGCCGCATCGTGCCGCACCAGATCGAGCGCCTCCGGGTTCTTCGTGGTGAATATCGCGAGCGCGCCGTCGTGATCGAGCTTGTGGGTCAGATCGACCTCGGCACCGTCGTACTTCGCGAACAATGCAGCCTTTGCCAGGCCGGTCCCGATCTGCGTGCGGACGAAGTCGCTGATCGTCGTGCCGGCAGCCACTTGCTTGGTGGAGCCATCGGGCAAGGTGATCGTGACGTTCGGTTCACTCATGGGCGGCGCAGCCTACCCCGAGTTGCCTACCGCCGCAGGTTCCCAGCGATCGGGATCCATGAGGAAATGCGGACGAACCCCGATGACGCCCACGTCAGACCCTCGCAGCGCTCCCGCCTTGCTGAATCTTCTAGAAGCGGCGTAGACTTGGCACCTTAGACAACCTTATGAGACTGCCCGCGGTCGTCTCATTTCGGCATGAACGCATGGATGGCCCCGTGACATCTACGTCATGGCGGTGGAGCGAACGGATTGATCCAGGTTGGTCAGGTTCTCGACAAGTACGAGCTGCTGGAGCGCGTGGGCCAGGGCGGGATGGCGATCGTCTATCGAGGCATCGATCGATCACTGAAGCGCACCGTCGCGATCAAGGTCCTGCACAAGCACCTGTCTGACTACCAGGAGGCACGCGACCGCTTCGAGCGCGAGGCCCAGGCTGTCGCGAAGCTGCGCCACGAGAACATCCTCGAGATCTTCGACTACTCGGCGAAGGCGGACTCCGAGAGCTACATCGTCACCGAGTTCATCGACGGGCAGACGCTCAAGCAGTTCTTCACCGACCGGCCGATCGGCTATCCCGAGGTCGGCGCCATGCTCATGCTACAGGTCGCGCGCGCGCTCGCTCACGCGCACGCCATCGGCATCCTGCACCGCGACATCAAGCCGGAAAACATCATGATCCGGTCCGACGGTGTCGTGAAGCTGATGGACTTCGGCATCTCGCACATGGTCGACCTCGAGCGGCTCACCGTCACGGGCCAGTTGCTCGGCTCGCCGGCGTACATGGCGCCCGAGCACGTCGAAGGCCGACAGCTCGACTTTCGCACCGACGTGTTCGCCGTCGGCATCGTTCTCTATCAGCTCACCGTCGGCAGATTGCCCTTCGAGGGCAAGAACCCGCACGAGGTGCTCAAGCGCATCGCCGAGTGCAGGTTCGTCGATCCACGGCAAGCGAATCCGCGCATCGGCAACCGGCTCGGGAAGATCATCTTGCGCGCGATGGCCGCGCAGCCGGCCGATCGATACCCGGCGATCGGCGAGATGGTGACCGCACTCGAGGCGTATCTCGACGAGTCGGGGCTCGCGACCGACAAGGTGACGAGCGAGCTCGCGCGCTACTTCAAGGCGCCGGCGTCGTACGAGCAGGCGCTCAAGGAGCGGCTCGTCGATCACCTCACGCGGCGCGGCCAGGAGCTGCTTGGCAACGGCGAGCAAGCGCCCGCACTCGACGTGTTCGATCGCGTGCTGACGATCGATCCGAAGAACGAGAAGGTGCTCG
>DASUFX010000113.1:0-11895 GCA_036274355.1 Kofleriaceae bacterium
GATGATCGGGATGTCGTGGCGGCGCGTGATCTTGACGAGACGCTCGCGCTCGTCCTCCGGCATCACCGCGCCGAGCGGGTTCGACACCGTCGGCGATACGAAGACGGCGCGCACCGGTTGCGCGCGGATCGCTTCTTCGAACGCCGACACGTCGAAGCCCGTGCGCGGATGCGCCGGAATCTCGAGCGCGCGCAGGCCGAGACTCTCGATCGCCTGGAGCACGCCGAAGTACGCAGGTGACTCGACCGCGATCACGTCGCCGGGCTTGGCGACCGCGCGCAGCGCGAGCGAGATCGCTTCCGTCGCGCCGATCGTCGTACACACGTCGTTCTCCGACAACGCCACGCCCCACTCGACAGCACGGCGTGCGACCTGACGGCGCAACGTGAGCAGACCCGGTGCGGCTTCGTAGCGAGCACCGAGCGTCGTCATCTCGCGCGAGAGCTGGGAAACGATCCGATTGAGCTGCGCGAGCGGTAAGTATTCGGGATCGATCGTGGCGCACCCGAATGGCACGAGCTCGGGATCGCGCATCGCTTCGAGGATCTTCGTGTACGCATCTCCGACGGTGACACGCGACGGCTTCTGGCACACGCGCGGCGTGCGCGGTTCTGCCGTCAGCGGCGCGCGCCGGCGCACGAAGTGGCCGGATTTCGGGCGCACCTCGATCAGACCTGCGTTCTCGAGCTGCAGATACGCTTCGAGCACGGTCGACACGCTCACGCTGCGCTCCTGCGCGAGCCGGCGTACCGACGGCAGCCGATCTCCGGCGCGCAACGCACCGCGATCGATTGCCTGGCCCAGCTCGTCTGCGAGGTGCTCGTAAAGAAACCCGCTCGCTGTTGCCACCATGCGCAAAAGTGTACCCATCGTATTCCCATTGAACCAGTACAGATGCCGAGGCCAGTAGCGGTACAGGAGATCTGTGCTGGTGATCGCGCGAATTTCGTGTAGCTGTACTGCTCGCGATCGCGCGTCATCATGAGGCCCGTGATTACATCGACGACCCCCGATCAGCTCGCTGACAAGCCATCCGTGGATCCGCGCCTGATCGCGAGCCTCGCGTCGGTCTACATCATCTGGAGCTCGACGTACCTCGCGATGCGTATCGTGGTCGTCGAGCTACCACCGCTGTTCTCGGCGGCAATCCGCTTCACGCTCGCCGGCACCGTGATGATGGTGATGGCGCTTCGCCGCGGCGCGCGGCTGCCGTCGCTGCGCGATTGGCTGCGCGTGGCGCCGGCCGGCCTCCTGCTGTTCGTCGGTGGCAATGGCTTCGTCTCGATCGCATCGCAGTCGCTGACGTCCGGTGGCGTTGCAGTTGTCTGCGCGACGATGCCGCTGTGGATCGGCGTGCTCGGCTATGCGATCGGCGAGCGGCCGACCGCGCGCGAGTGGCTGTCGCTACTGATCGGCTTTGCCGGCGTGCTCGTGCTGATGGGCAGCCCGTCGTTGGCGGGCAAGCCGCTCCACATCGCGCTCGTGATCGGATCGCCCATCTTGTGGGCGGCAGGCTCGCTGCTCGCGCGTCGCACGAAGGATGTCGGCGGTGTCCATGGCGGGCTCGTCGGCCCTGCCGTGCAGATGCTCACCGGCGGCGCAGCGCTTGCGGTGATCGCGCTCGTGCGTGGCGAGCGAATGCCACTCGACGCCCACGTGTCGTCGTACCTCGCCCTCGCCTATCTCTGCGTCTTCGGCTCGCTGGTCGCGTTTACCGCCTACGCGTGGCTGTTGCGCAACGCGCGGCCCGTCGTGGCCACGAGCTACGCGTATGTGAATCCGATCCTGGCCGTCCTGATCGGCGCGGCGCTCTACGGCGAACCGCTGAGCTGGACCACGGCCCTCGCCAATATCCTGATTGTCGGCGCAGTGATGCTTGCACTGACCAGACGCCGGTGAAGTGGCGCGCGCCCGGGGCTTTCGCTACGCTCAATAAATGCTCCGGGTGGTCCTTCGCCTCTTGCTCGCCACGGCCGTCGTCGGCGGGGTCACGACCGCGTGCAGCGGCGGCAGCAAGACCGTCAAGCATGCCAAGAAGGGCAAGAAGCCGAAGAACAACGACGCTCGCGCGCTCGTCTCCGAGGCACGCGACGACGCGAAGAATGGCGAGTACGACGCGGCCGACAAGGCCTACGCCGATGCGTACGAGATGTCGAAGGACTTCGACGTCCTCGAAGAGCGCGTCGACTTCTTGATCCACTCCGGCCGCGCGACGAAGGCTGTCGACGCCGCGAAGGCGTATTACGACGCGAACGTCAGCGACAACAAAGGCTACGCGCTCTACGCCGAAGCACTGCTCGCGGCGAGCAAAGGCACCGAGGCGCTCGAGGTTGCGGATCAGCTCGTCCAGCTCAACGGCGATGATCCCGCGGGCCACGAGAAGAAGGGCCGCGCGCTGATCCTGCTCGAGAAGAACGAGGAGGGTCTCGACGAGCTTCGCAAGGCGACGCAGCTCGATCAGACGAGCGCGACCTATCACCGCTCGCTCGGTCTCGCGCTGAACAAGCTCGGCAAGATCGACGAGTCGGCGCTCGAGTTCCGCGCCGCGATCAAGGCCGCGCCGGATGACGCCGAAGCGCACGTGCTGCTCGGCATGGCGCTGCGTGGCCAGCAGGAGTACGACGAGGCGAAGAGCTACCTCGACAAGGCGATCGAGCTCGATCCACGCAACGGTCGCGCGTACTTCGAGCTCGGCCTGCTCTACAACGCGCAGAAGAAACAAGCCGACTCCGAGATCGCGTTCTCCAAAGCGGTCCAGCTGGCGCCAAACGAATCGCTGTTCTGGTACGCGTACGGCGAGATCTATCGCGTGCAGGAGCGCTTCGACGAAGCGATCAGCGCGTACAAGAAGGCCGTCGAGATCGATCCGCCCTATCCCAAGGCGCTCGCCAAGCTCGGCCTGCTGCTCGTGGAGCGGAAGCAGTACGACGACGCCGAGATGCTCCTGACCCAGGCCGTCCGCCGCGAGCCCAAGGCCGCGCCCGCCTACTTCACGCTCGGCCAGCTCTACGAAGCCAAGAAGAAGAACAAGCTCGCTATCGAGAATTACCAGAAATTCCTGGATCTTGCGCCGAAGACCGACCCCGATCGGGAGCACGCGAGCGCGGCGATCAAAGCGCTGAAGCGGAAGTAGCCTAGCGGCCCATCCGCTATCGTTGACAGTCTGTCCGCTGAGGGTATAGACATATATCCGTTATGACGGACGTCGTGGTCGACATCGGAGCCGCCTCGCGCGCTCTGGAAGGCGAGCCGCCGCTCCGCATTCTGCAGTGGGCAAGCATGCAGATCCCACGGCTGACGTTCGCGACCGGGTTCGGCGCCGAAGGCTGCGTGATCATCGACCTGATCGGCACGCACGAGCTGCCGATCGACATCTTCACGCTCGATACGGGTCTGTTGTTTCCGGAGACCTACGCGCTGTGGAAGCAGCTCGAAGCGAAGTACGGCATCACGATCCGCGGCGTCACGCCCGCGCAAACGGTTGACGAGCAAGCAGTGACGCACGGCCCGGCGCTGTGGGAGCGCGTGCCTGATCGCTGCTGCGATCTGCGCAAGGTGCAGCCGCTGACGCGCGCGCTGTCTGGGTTCGCGGCATGGGTCACCGCAATTCGCCGCGATCAAACCGAAGAACGCGCGAACGCGCAGATCGTCGAGAGCGATCACAAGTTCGGTTTGATCAAGATCAATCCACTCGTCGCGTGGACGCACGACGATGTGTGGGGCCACCTCTACGCGAACGACGTCCCGTACAACGTGCTCCACGAGCGCGGCTATCCGTCGATCGGCTGCCAGCCGTGCACGTCACAGGTCGTGCCCGGCGAGAACCTGCGCGCAGGGCGGTGGCGCGGCACTGGCAAGAACGAGTGCGGACTGCACGTGAAGGAGAAGCCATGACCGCTGCGCTCTACCCGGCGTTTCTCAAGCTCGAAGGGCTTCCCGTCGTGGTCGTCGGTGGCGGAACCGTGGCTGCGAGCAAGCTCGACGGTCTCCTCGCCGCGGGCGCTCACGTCACCGTCGTCGCGCCGCACGTCGTGCCCAGCATTCGCGAGCGCGTCGCCGTGACGGTGGCCGTGACAGTGATCGAGCAGGCGTTTCGGCCGGAGCACTTGTCCGGCGCACGCTGGGTCGTTGCTGCGGCGCCGCCCGCGGTGAATCGCGAGGTCGCGACGGCAGCTGCCGCGCGCGGTCTGTTCGTCAACGCCGTCGACGATCCGAGCGTGGCGACTGCGTACCTCGGCGGCGTCGTGCGCCGCGGTCCGGTCGAGATCGCGATTTCGACCGGCGGCCTCGCGCCCGCCCTCGCAGGCCTACTGCGCGAAGCACTCGAAGCGATCCTGCCCGACGACCTCGACAAGTGGATCGAAATCGCGAAGTCCGAGCGCGCGGCGTGGAAGCAAGCGCGCGTGCCGATGCCCGAGCGGCGCCCGCTGCTCTTGCGCGCACTCGAACGCCTCTACAGCCGAGGTGCGGCATGAGCGGCTTCGTCTCGCTCGTCGGCGCCGGCCCCGGCGATCCGGATCTGCTGACGCTGCGCGCGGTCGATCGGCTGCGCCGCGCCGACCTCGTGCTCTACGACGCGCTCGTCGAGGAAGAGCTGCTCACGCTCGCACCCCAGGCGAAGCGCTTCTACGTCGGCAAGCGCGCCGGCCGCCACTCGATCGATCAAGACGGCATCCATCGCTTGATGGTGCGCGCCGCCCAGCGCGGCGAGCGCGTCGTCCGCCTCAAGTGCGGCGATCCGTTCGTGCTCGGCCGCGGCGGTGAAGAAGCGCTTGCACTCGAAGCAGCGGGCGTGCCGTACGAGGTCGTGCCCGGGCTGTCGTCGGCGGTTGCCGCGCCCGCGCTCGCCGGCATTCCCGTCACGCATCGCGGGCTCGCCGCCGGTTTCGCCGTGCTGTCAGGTCACGCGGCAGCGAGCTACGGCCCCGCACTCGATTCGATCGCACCTGGCTCGCTGACGCTCGTCGTGCTGATGGGCCTGCGCACGCGCGGCGAGATCGCCGAGCGCCTCGTCCAACGCGGCTGGGCGAGCGATACGCCGGCGGCGATCGTGCTCGGTGCGTCGCACGCTGGTAGCACGCGCTGGATCGGCACGCTCGCGACACTTGCAAGTGCCGACATCGATAGCGAGCTGGCCGGCGTGATCGTCGTCGGCGCGGTCGTCGAGCTGGCGGACAAGATTGCAAACGACTACGCCGCGGTGCCCGCGGCTGCACTGGAGAACGCGTAATGCCGACGGCGAATCGGTGGATAGTGACCGGAAAGTTCACGGAGGACGCAGCGAACGCGTGGCGGCGCGCTGATGGTACGTGGTCGCGGCAGCTTGCAGAGGCGGGCTTGTACACCGAGGAAGCTGCGGCCAAGGCGCAGGTCGTCGACACCGTGGCGAAGGAGCAGCGCGAGATCACCGATCCCTACGTGATCGAGGTCTACGCCGCGAATGGAACCATCGATCCGTTGACCGCACGCGAGCGGATTCGCGCGACGGGTCCAACGATTCGGATACGCCGACCGGATCCCGCGCCGAAGGCAGACAGAGGCTGACATGTACCAATACGACGACTACGACCGCAGGATCATCACGGAACGTGCGCAGCAGTTCCGTGGCCAAGTCGCACGTCGCCTGTCAGGCGAGATCACCGAGGAGGAATTCAAACCACTGCGGCTGCAGAACGGTTTGTACGCGCAGCTACACGCCTACATGCTGCGCGTCGCGATCCCATACGGACTCTTGAGCTCGACGCAGGTCCGCAAGCTCGCGCACATCGCACGCACGTACGACAAGGGCTACGGCCACCTGACGACGCGCCAGAACATCCAATACAACTGGCCCAAGCTCGCTGACGTGCCCACGATCCTCGACGAGCTCGCGACCGTCGAGATGCACGCGGTGCAGACGAGCGGCAACTGCGTTCGCAATATCACCGCCGATCACTTCGCCGGCATCGCCCCCGACGAGCTCGAGGATCCGCGCCCGTACTGCGAGATCCTGCGCCAGTGGTCGACGTTCCATCCCGAGTTCGCAGCGCTGCCGCGCAAGTTCAAGATCGCGATCACTGGCGCGCCGGGTGAAGACCGCGCCGCGGTGCGCTTCCATGATATCGGCCTGCGCATCGTCGAGAACGCAGACGGCGAGCGTGGCTTCGAAGTGCTCGTCGGCGGTGGCCTGGGTCGCACGCCGGAGATCGGCCGCGTGATTCGCGAGTTCCTCCCGAAGAAGCACTTCCTGTCCTACATGGACAGCATCTTGCGCGTGTACAACTTGTTCGGTCGCCGCGATAACAAGTTCAAGGCGCGCATCAAGATCCTGGTCACCGCGCTCGGCGTCGAAGAATTCCGCCGTCGCGTCGAGGAGGACTGGGAAGCGAGCCGCACGCCCGAGCTCGAGCTCCCCGACGAGGAGATCGCGCGCATCGCCGCGTTCTTCACGCCTCCGCCGTACGAGAAGCTGCCCGCAAACGACACGCAGGTCGCGGGCATCACGCTTGGCCGCGATCGCGAGCTCGGTAACTGGGTCCGCAACAACGTCATGCGGCACAAGGTGCCGGGGTACAGCGCTGTCGTCGTCTCGGTGAAAGTGCCTGGCACGCCGCCGGGCGACGTCACCGACACGCAGCTGGATGCGATCGCCGATGTCGCGGATCGCTACTCGTTCGGCCGCATCGTCATCACGCACACGCAGAACTTCGTGCTCTCGGACGTCAAGACGTCGGACCTGCCGCGCCTGCACGCCGAGCTCGTCGCGCTCGATCTCGGCAAGTCGAACGTGAACAAGCTGACCGATGTGATCACGTGCCCGGGTCTCGATTTCTGCGACCTCGCAAACGCGCGCAGCATTCCGCTCAGCCTCGAGATCGCCGAGCGCTTCGATCGCATCGACTATCTCAACGACATCGGCGACGTCAGTATCAAGATGAGCGGCTGCATCAACGCGTGCGGTCACCATCACGTCGGCAACATCGGCATCCTCGGCATCGATAAGCGCGGCGAGGAGTGGTACCAGCTGATGCTCGGCGGCAGCCCGGGAAACGACGCGTCGATCGGTCAGATCCTCGGCGCTGCACTGGCGCAGGACGAGATCGTCGATGCCGTCGAGCGCGTGATCGAGCGCTATCTGGAAATCCGCGAGTCGGCGGACGAGCGCTTCATCGAGACCGTGCGGCGCGTCGGTTTGGATCCGTTCAAGGTCGCGGTCTACGGCGCGCCACGCACTGCGCTGGCGGCGGGAGCATGACGATGCAGATCATTCGCAACCGCACGATCGTCGACGATGACTTCGTCCACGTGCCCGACGGCGCGGAGCTCCCCGACGGCAAGCCGATCGTAACGCTCGCGCGCTACCTCGCCGCGCGGGAAGAGCTGCTCGCTCGCTACCCTGCGCTCGGCGTCCGCATCGCCAGTGACAAGCTACCGACCGACATTCCCGAGCTGACGCGGCTCGCGCTGATCGCGATCGAGTTTCCGCGCTTCACCGACGGACGCGGCTACTCGGTGGCGCGCATGCTGCGCGAACGCCACAAGTTCACCGGCGAGTTGCGCGCGGTCGGTTGGGTGCTGCGCGACAACCTGTTCTACATGGAGCGGTGCGGCTTCACGGCGTTCGAGCTGAAGCCGGGGAAACCACTCAATAGTGCCCTGGAAGCTTTCGGCGAGCTCTCGGTGACGTACCAAGCCGCCACCGACGAGAAGCGGCCGATCTACCGCCGCCGCTAGGAGCCGCCAGAAGCTCATCTAGCTGACCGACGACGACGACCTGTTGCAGCGCGGTCTGTCGAATCGCAACCAGTGCTTCCTCGCGCCGCGCCGGATTCTTGCTGAATCGCGCGACTTCCTCCCACAACAAGATCACCGATAGCCCGCCGCGCAGCTCGTGAGCGAGCTTGCGTCCAGCGAGATGTGTCGGCTTCCCCACCGACGATGTATCGACGGCTTCGCGCTGCGAGGCAAGCCTTGCCTGAAGCGCGTCTCGCGCCAGCGTCAACGGCGTGGCACCCGCGCACGTTCTGATCGAAATCGATCCTGATCGCATGGCAGCAGCGCACACTTCGATCAGCGTACGGCTGTCGATGCCTAGCGCGACGTCTTCACCTCGGCGCGCGTCGCGTTGATCACCATGCCGACGATGCCCGCGGTCACGAGCACCGCGCCCACGACAGTGCCGCCACCGAAAGGTGGATCGAACGCCGGGCAGTTGTCACCGATGGTCGCCGTCGACATGCACTTCTCGTGAGTGAGTAGGTCGGCTGCGATCGCACCACCGCCGCCCAGGATCAGCACGGTATTGCCGGCGTACGCCCACTTCTTCGCGGACGAGTTGTAGCCAAAGCAACCGCCGAGCAGGGCGACGCATGCGACGAGGGCCACCACCCTGGACATGTACGAACAATATCACGCGTGCGTGGTCGGCCGCCTCACTTGTGCCATCCTGCGCGCGCAGTGCCCCAGCGGTCTCCCCTCTTACCGATTTTCCTGATCGTGCTGGTCGACGTGCTCGGCTTCACGATCGTGATCCCGTTGCTCGGGTTCTACGCCGAGAAATTCGGTGCCTCGCCTCTCGTCGCCACCACGCTCGTCTCGGTGTACGCGCTGTGCTCACTCATCTCGACGCCGATCATCGGCAACCTGTCTGATCGCTACGGCCGCCGCCGGATGCTGCTGATCAGCCAGGCCGGCACGCTCGCCGGGTTCCTGATGCTCGCCAACTCGTCCGCGCTCTGGATGGTGTTCGCCGGCCGCATCCTCGACGGCACCACCGCCGGTAATCTGTCGCTCGCGCAGGCGTACATCTCCGACCACACCGCGCCCGAGAATCGCGCGAAGGCGTTCGGTGTGATCGGTGTCGCCTTCGGCGTCGGCTTCATGTTCGGGCCCGGTATCGGTGGCGTGCTCGCCGAGTACGGCATGCACGTGCCGTTCATCGCGGCTGCATCGTTGTCACTGCTGTCGATCATCGCGACGTACACGCTGCTCGGTAAGGAGACGCCGCCACAGAAGACGCAAGATGGTCCGCTACCCGGCGGCAAGCGCCCAGGCGCGTTCGACGTCAGCACGTACAGCGAGTACTTCCGCCGGCCGATGCTCGGCAGGCTCTACCTGCAGTTCTTCATGTTCACGTTCGCGTTCTCGTGCTTCACGAGCGGCTTCGCGCTGTTCTCGGAGCGACGCTTCACTGCCGAGCACGAGATCCATCGCGTCGAATCGAGCTGTGTGCTCGAGCTCGACACCCGGATCGAAATGCCAGGGGCCGAGTTCGGCACGATCCGCCTCGACGGCCGCGCGCTCGCGTACGGCCGCGATTGGATCGTGTTCGGTCCGGTGATCGTGCTGACTCACGCCGAAGACTGCGCGCGCCTGGATAGCGCGAAGCTCTCGGCGCGCTGGCCATGGACCGCGCACGAGGTCGGCCTCTTGTTCATGTTCTCCGGCTTCCTCGGCATCCTGCTGCAAGGTGGCCTGATCGGCCGGCTCGTCAAACGCTACGGCGAGCCCAAGCTGATCGTCGCGGGCTTTGCCGCCGCGAGCGTCGCGTACGTCGCGCTCGGCCTCACGTTCACGCTCTCGCTGCTGCTCGTCGTCGCGGTGCTGATGTCATTCGGCAACGGCGTGTTGCGTCCGGTGATCACGAGCCGGATCACGCAGGTCGCCGGCCGTCACGAGCAAGGCACCGCGATCGGCATCTCCGGATCGCTCAGCTCGTTCGCGATGATGCTCGCACCACCGACGGGCGGCTCGTTGATCAACGGCCATCACCTGCTCGGCTGGGCGCTCATCCCGGCGACGGTCACCGCGATCGGCCTCATCATCGCTTCACTCCCGGCAAAAACCGCGGGCACCAAGCAAGACCCCGAGCTATCGTCCCCGCCATGAAAACTCTCGGCTGGATGGCTACCGCGCTCGTCGCAGGTGGCGTGGCGTTTACGATCAAGGGTGGTTGTCTGAGCTCGGAGAAGGCACCGCCCGACGCGCGGCTTGCGGGTCATTTCGAGAAGCTGATGTGCGGCATCGCGCGCGACAACATCAAGACGCCCGAGAAGGGCGTACGCGAGCTCGGCCGTTACATGGACAAGCACGCCGGCCACATGTTCGGCGACTTCGGCGACATGCTCGCGACGATCGAACGCATCCCCGACGACGCGAAGCACGATCGCCGCGCCGAGAAGGCACGCGACCGGCTCGCGAAGCCAGCGATCGCATGCGGGCGCGACTGGAACCGGTTCGGCGAAGCGATCTCCGACGACCCGAAGGCGATGGAGTTGCTCGAGCGGTTCAACGAGCGCCTCGGCCGCACGTTCGAGATCATCTTCGGCTCTGGCCAGCACTTCGACGTGCTGCAGCTGCCGCAGCAGATGCTCGGCACGCTCGAGAAATAGCGAGAAAATGGGGTCAGACCGGTCAGACCCCTTTTCGACGACGGTTCGTCCGCCCGGATCGACGGTTCGTCGGATGCCCCGTTCCGCGAGCCGCGGCGCGGAGCTACGTGCTGCGCATGCGAAACATCCTCTGCGCACTGGTCTGTTTACTGGCCATTCCTGTCGTAGCTGCTTGTAGCCACGCCTCGCCGAAGCCGGCGGCTCCGACACCCGCCACCGTCGCTACGGCCGAGCCCGAGCGGTTTGACGACAAAGTCCGCGCCGACTTCTTTGACGGCATGCGTGGCGACGAGGCCGCGATGGCGCGTGCGATGAAGGTCTGTGACGACGCGCTCGCGAAGAACCCGAAGAACGCCGAAGCGATGGTCTGGCACGGCGCGGGCGTCGTTGCTCGCGCGCGCACGGCGTTCGCGGCCGGCAATCGCGACCAGGGAATCGCACTCTACACGCAGGGCATCGGCGAGATGGACGCCGCAGTCGCGCTCGAGCCGAACAACGTCGGCGTGCGCATCCCGCGCGGCGCCGTATTCCTCGCGATGGCGCCGTTCGTTCCCGAGCCGGAGAAGACCAAGCTGCTCGAGCACGGCCTCGACGATTACGAGACGACGTACGCGCTGCAACAGAAAGCGGGGTACTTCCCGAAGCTGACGTTGCACGCGCGCGAGCAGCTGCTCTACGGGCTCACCGACGGCTACGCGAACCTCGGCAAGGCCGACAAGGCTGCGGCCTACGTCGAGAAGATGAAGAGCGAAGCGGCGGGCTCGGAGCTGCTGCCGCGGGCGGCATCGCGTGCGCGGGGTGAAGCCGCCAACGGGCCGGCACCCTGCGAGCAGTGCCATCGGAGGTAAGCTGGTCCCATGGCCGAGCCGTTACGCCTTCGGGTGACACGCGCTGCGCTGCTGAGCGTCGGGCTCAGCGTCGTGATCGGCTTTCTGTTCTCGCTCCACAACCTGACGGCGATCCGGTTTGCGCTGAACACAGCGGTCTCACTGCTCTACTCGCTCTCGATCGGCGTGCCGGCGACGCTGATCTTCGATCGGCTACAGCCGCGTATCGGGCGGCCGGTGCTGCGGCAATGGGCGATCTACGTCGGCGTCATGCTCGCGATCGTGCTGGTGGCGTCGTTGTTCGTCGGCGTTGTCCTCGTGCTCGTCGGCCTCATCGAGTCGTCGATGCTGTGGGGCGTATTCCGGCAAGGCCTCGTGGTCTCGCTCGTGATCTCGATCCCGGTGACGCTCGCAGTGATCACGGTGTCGCGGCTCTACGAGAAGCTGGGCGACACCGAACGCGACAAGGCAAGAGCGCTCGCATCGGCGGCCGAAGCGCGTCTTGCGTCGCTCGAGTCGCGCGTGCGCCCGCACTTTCTGTTCAACGCGCTCAACAGCGCGATCGCGCTGATCCCGGACAGTCCACGACGCGCCGAGGATGTCCTCGAGCGACTGAGCGCGCTGCTGCGCTCTTCACTCGACGCGCAGGCGCGGCTCGTGCCCCTCGGTGACGAGCTGCGCGTCGCCACCGATTATCT
>DASUFX010000114.1:0-5609 GCA_036274355.1 Kofleriaceae bacterium
TATGCGAGCGTCTTGTCGCGACACGCGCGCGTGCGCTTGTTCTTGTTGCACTCGTCGTCGGCAACCTTGCGTGCAGTGACGACGACCTGCCATTGCGGCGCGATCGGCGCGTAGTACTGATCGTACTTGGCGCGCATCGCGTTGTACTGATCGGCGGAAGCCTTGTACGCATCGAACAGCTGCTGCGTCTTGGCGAACGCGTCCTCGTATTTGTCTGCGAGCGCGAGCTGCGGAACGAGCGCGAGCGCGGCTACCACCCACAAGCGTCTACCGACCATAGGTACATGGTAGCGCCGCAAACGTCGCGTCTCGGTAGAGCCTCGGTCAACGGTCGGTTAGCCGCCGGTCGGTTAGCCGCCGGTCGGTTAGCCGCGATGACCAAAGATGTCTTTGATCTCCTGCGGAGGCGTGACCTCGAGCTGCTCGTAGGTGCACTCCGACGGCGGCTTATCCGGGCGCCAGCGCTTCAGATGCGAGCCGTGGCGAAACCGCGTGCCCTGCATGTGATCGAACGAAACCTCGACGGTGAGCTCGATGCGGAGCGGCACCCACGACAGATCCTTGCCACGGTTCCACCGGCTCGTCGCACCAGGCAGCCGACGCTCGGTCTCGATCTCCTGCCAGTCGGCCCAGTCCTTCCACGGATGCGCCTCGAGCGCGCCTTCGCGGTACGGCGCGAGCTTCTCGGTGAGCGCAGCGCGTTCGGCTTGCTTGAACGACGCGCACACGCCGACGTGATGGAGCACGCCGGCCTTGTCGTAGAGCCCGAGCAGGAGCGAGCCGACGAGGCGATCCTTGCCGCCCTTGTACCAACGAAAGCCGGCGACGACGCAGTCGACGGTGCGCTGGTGCTTGACCTTCGTCATCAGGCGCTTGCCTGGCATGTACGGCAGGTCGTCGGGTTTCGCGATGACGCCGTCGAGGCCAGCGCCTTCGAAGCGCGAGAACCAATCGTGCGCGATCGCCTTGTCGCGCGTCGCCGGCGTGACATGGACCGGCGGCCGCACGTGCGCCATCACCTCCTCGAGCCGCTCGCGGCGCTTGGCCTGCGGTAAGCCGCGCAGATCCTCGTCGCCGAATGCAAGCAGGTCCCACGCGACGTACGACGATGGTTTCTCGTCGGCGAGCATCTTCACGCGCGTCGCGGCTGGATGAATGCGCAAGAGCAGCGCTTCGAAGTCGAGCCGGCCATCGGTTGCGATCACGATCTCGCCGTCGAGCACGCAGCGATCGGGCAGCTGCTCGCGCAAGATGACCTCGAGCTCGGGGAAGTAGCGGCCGAGCGGCTTCAGATCGCGGCTCTGTATGTACACGTCGTTGCCAGACTTGAAGACCAGCGCGCGAAAGCCGTCCCACTTCGGCTCGTAAATCCACTGATTGCCGTCGGGAATGTCATGCGACAGCTTCGCGAGCATCGGCTCGATCGGCGGCTGAAAAGGCAACTGCAGCGGCACCGCGAGAAGCTACACTGAACTCGTGCTGCGCGCTCTCGTCCTCGTCGCGTTGTTGTCGTCGACAGCGTACGCAGAGCGTCCGATGTGTGGGCGCAATGTGAAGTATCACGGCGCGCGGATCGATCTCGACGTCAAGGACGCCGACATCCACGACGTGATGCGGCTGCTCGCCGACGTCGGCCACGTCAACATCGTCGTCGCGGATTCCGTGCGCGGCAACGTCACGCTTCGCTTGAAGCGCGTGCCGTGGGATCAAGTCGCGTGCACGATCGCTGCCGTCCACAAGCTCACGATGAGCGTGGACGGCAACGTCGTGATGGTGACGAAGTAACTACTTCTTCTCGGGCTGGAGCACGCCGAGGAAACCGCCCTGCGGATCGATGAAGATCGCGATGCGTCCGACGCTCGGCACATTCGCCGGCTCGTGGACGATTTGCGCGCCGAGCTTCTTCGCCTTCGCGATCGTCGCGTCGCAATCAGCCACTTGCACGTACGGCATCCACGCTTGTGGCGCCTCGGGCATCGGCGACTTCAGCACACCAGCGCGACCTTTGCCGTCGCTGTTCAGCACGTGGTACGTGCCCATGCCCGGCATCTCCATCTTCTCTTCGGTGAAGCCGAGCTGCGAGTAAAACGCGACTGCCTTCACCGGATCGTGAGCGGCGAGCTCGTTCCAGCACCACGCGCCGTTCGCATCCTTGTAGTCGCCGTTGCCTTCGGACTTGTTCGGCTGCCACAGCGCGAGCACAGCGCCGGCGTTGTCGGCGACGATCGCCATCGTGCCGTGCTCGCCCATCTTCGCCGGCTCCTTGTAGACTTTGCCGCCGAGCGACGTGATCTTCGCGCACGTCGCCTTCGCGTCGGGCGTTTGCAGGTGCGAGAGCCAATGACCGACGGCCGGCGCACCCTCAGGCGTCGGCATGTAGCCGCCGATCGCTTGGTCACCGAGCGTGATCATCGTGTACGAGTTGCCATCGCCCATCGGGACTTCTTGCGTCTTCCAGTTGAAGAGCTCGCCGAAGAAGCCCTGGGCCTTCGCGATGTCCTTCGCCACGTAGTCGAACCACACAAACCTGCCAGTCGGGATCGTCATGTTCGTATCTCCTTCGTTGTGCCCGAGGGTCGAATGGCGCGGTGACGGATCGACATCGCCTTCGAAAAACTCGCCGAATGCGTTAACCGGTCAGGATCGCAACTGGATCGGCTGCCCGTCGGGCACGAACTCCATCGATACGGAGTTCAAGCAGAAGCGCTTATGGGTCGGCGGCGGTCCGTCGTCGAAGACGTGTCCCAGATGTGCGTCGCAGCGCGCACACCGGATCTCGACACGCACCATTCCATGGCTCGCGTCCTCCAAATTTTGCACATGGTCGGGGTCGTACGGCTTGAAGAAGCTGGGCCAACCGGTGCCACTCTCGAATTTCGAGTTGCTCGAGAACAGCGGCAAACCGCACAGCCTGCACACATAAGTGCCGGCCATTTTGTTGTCTAACAGCAGGCCACAAAAGGGGCGCTCTGTCCCTTGGTGAAGGATGACGTGGCGCTCTTCTGGCGTGAAGCCAGCCGCGAGCGCGTTGACGCGATCGTCGCTGAGACGGGTTACATCGTAGCCAGAGCGGGATGTCGGCATAGCGGGATCCTTACGATGCAGGGATGCAAAAGTTACGTGCTTCCGATATTGCGCGAAACGGGCCCAACCCAGGTACCATGACAAAGTGGTCGTTTCAGGCCTCCTGAGGGGGATGGCTCTCGTAACGCTGTGCGCGCTTACCGCGTGTTTCAGCGCCGAGATTACACATTGTCCGTCGGTTGATTGCCCGAAGGAAATGGTCTGCGACAACCACGGCGGTTGCGCACTACCCGATCAGCTATCGACGTGCACTGGAAAGCCTGACGGCACGCTCTGCAGCTACAAGGATCGCGCGAACGCGACGATCAATGGTGCGTGTGCGAGCAGCCTGTGCGTGCCGCTCAACTGCGGAAACATGATCGTCAGCCCGGACGAGCAGTGCGACGACGGTAACAACAACAGTGGCGACGGTTGCTCGGCAGATTGTCAGTCGCTCGAGACGTGCGGCAACGGCTACACGGATGCGGCCAAAGGCGAGCAATGCGATGACGGCAACGCTGTCGACGGCGATGGCTGTCAGACGAACTGCCGGCTGCCGGTCTGCGGTGACGGTATCAAGGACACCAGCCTCGACGAGGAATGCGATGCGGGTCCCGCGAACGCGAACCTGCCGGACGCGGTGTGCCGGCCAAACTGCCAGCTACCGCGCTGTGGTGACGGCGTCACGGATCCGAGCAATAGCGAGATCTGCGACGACGGTAACAACGCGAGCGCGGACGGCTGCTCGGGTGACTGCAAGTCGAACGAGACGTGCGGCAACAATATTGTCGATGCGCTCGCAGGTGAAGTCTGCGATGACGGCAACGCGGTCGGCGGCGATGGCTGCTCGGCGAACTGCCGCTCTGTCGAGGTGTGCGGCAACGGCGTGACCGACACGGCGTTTGGCGAAGTCTGCGACGACGGCAACACGGTGAGCGGCGATGGCTGCTCGTCGGACTGCCGCTCGCTCGAGGTCTGCGGCAACGGCATCATCGATACGATCAACGAGCAGTGCGACCTCGGCGCGATGAACTCGAATGCTGCCGACTCGGCGTGCCGCACGAACTGCCAGTTGCCGCGCTGCGGCGACACCATCCGCGACCCGCTGCATGGCGAGCAATGCGACGACGGCCCGATGAACGCGAACGCTGCGGACGCGTGCCGCACGAACTGCCAGCTGCCGCGTTGCGGCGACATGATCCAGGACACGATGGAGGTCTGCGACGACGGCAACACGACGTCGGGCGACAACTGCTCCAGCGACTGTCGCTCGCTCGAGACCTGCGGCAACGGCATCGTCGACACGGTCAAGGGCGAGCAGTGCGACACCGGCGCGGCCAACAGCAACAACCCGAACGCGACGTGCCGGCCCGACTGCAAGACGCAGCGCTGCGGCGACACGATCGTCGACACGGCGTTCGGCGAGGGCTGCGATCTCGGCACGATGAACTCGAACGCGGCGAACGCGATGTGCCGCGTCAACTGCCAGCCACAGCGCTGCGGCGACGGCGTTAAAGACAACCTGATGGGCGAAGTCTGCGACGACGGCAACGTCGTGTCGGGTGACAACTGCTCGGCGGACTGCAAGTCGAACGAGACCTGCGGCAACGGCATCGTCGACGCCGCGAAGGGCGAGCAGTGCGATGCCGGCGCGATGAACGCGAACACCGCGAACGCACCGTGCCGTACGAACTGCCAGCTGCCGCGCTGCGGCGACAGCGCCGTCGACACCAACCTCGGCGAGGCGTGCGACCTGGGCGCTTCGAACTCGAACGCGGCGAACGCGTTCTGCCGCACGAACTGCCAGCCACAACGCTGTGGTGACGGCATCGCGGACACCACGAAGGGCGAAGTCTGCGACGACGGCAACGCGACCGCCGGCGATGGCTGCTCGCCGGACTGCAAGTCGAACGAGACCTGTGGCAACGGCGTCGTCGACGCGTCGAAGGGCGAGCAGTGCGACGCGGGCGCGGCGAACTCGAACAACCCGAACGCGGCGTGCCGGACGAACTGCCAGCTGCCGAAGTGCGGTGACAACGTCGTCGACAGCTCGCTCGGCGAGACCTGCGACGCCGGTGCGATGAACTCCAACGCTGCGAACGCGACGTGCCGGACCAACTGTCAGCCGCAGCGCTGTGGCGACAGCATCCTCGACAACACGAAGGGTGAGGTCTGCGACGACGGCAATGTCGTGTCGGGCGACATGTGCTCGGCGGACTGCAAGTCGAACGAGACCTGCGGCAACGGCGTCATCGACGTCGTGAAGATGGAGCAGTGCGACAACGGCGCGCTCAACTCGAACAGCCCGAACGCGACGTGCCGCCCGACCTGTGTGTCGCAGAAGTGTGGCGACAGCATCGTCGACAACGCGTTCGGCGAGGGCTGTGACCTCGGCGCGGCGAACTCGAATAGCCCGAACGCGATGTGCCGGGTCAACTGCACGCCGCGGCGCTGTGGCGACGGTGTCATCGATAGCGCTTCGGGCGAGATCTGCGACGACAACAACACGACGTCGGGTGATGGCTGCTCGGCGGACTGCAAGTCGC
>DASUFX010000115.1:0-6906 GCA_036274355.1 Kofleriaceae bacterium
CGAGTCGGTGAGCGAGGTGCTCGATCACGTCGCCGATCGCCTGACGCACGGGCACGCGAATGCCGATGCGTACGTCCTCGCTGTCGTCGAGCTGGCGACGAACCCGGACATGGCCACTGTACTGCACGGTCTGGTAGCCGCGGGTAGTGCCCTGCCCGACGTCGGTGCTGCGACCAACGCGCTCAAGACGATCGACCCGGCGGCGCTCTCGCGGCTCCAGCAACTGCTGTTCGGTGACCCACTCGAGACGGCAGCGAAGGATCTGATGAAAGCGCGCCGCCTCGGCGTCGTGGTGCTCGGCCATACGCACTCGGTCGGCGGCTTCGTGCGACACGTCGATGGTGGCTATTACGCGAACACCGGCTCGTGGATCTCGGTGGCATCGGTCGCGGAGCTCCGCGCGCGCGGCATCCGCTGGGAGCAGCTATCGATTCTCGATCGCGCGACGTTTCCGTCGAAGATGACCGCGATCGTCATCGACTACAACGGCACGACACCACGTGCGCCGGTCGTCGAAAACCAGCGGTGATCGGTCAGCGCACGATGAGCTTCGCCGTCATCGGCGGGTGATACGTGCAGTTGTACGTGTACTCACCGGCCGCAGATACGGTCAGGCTCCACTGCTTCTTGCTCGCGATCTCTCGCGAGTCGAATGTTGCAGGGGCCGGGATACCAGACGTCACGGTGTGGGGAAGGATGTCTTCGTTCGTCCACACCACGGTATCGCCGATCTCCACGGACAGCTCGGCGGGCACGAACTGCATGCCCTTGATCGCGACCTGGTACGTACGCGGTTCGTGCTTGTGACAGGCGAGCAGCGCGACGCAAATTGCGGCCGCGCGCAGCATCATTTGTGATGCGCGTGGTCGGCGGATCCACCGCTGGCTAGCGCCTCCTGGATCTTCTTCGCGTGCTCGAGATGCGCGTCGAACGCGGGCTGCACGCCGACCAGCGCATCCTTGAGCTCTTGATTGCTCGCGGCAGGAATCAGCTGGCTCTTGAGCACGCCGATCACGGCCTCGTGATAGGCGACTTCATTGTCGACGTACGCCTTATCGAACGCGTCGCCGTCGAGCTTCTCGAGCTCGGCACGTTTCGCGGTGCCGCCCGTCGTGAGCGACTTGCTGACGTCGGACTCCTCCGGCGTCACCTTCAGCTTCGTCACGAGGTCGACGGCCGACTTGTTGACGGCCGTGTGGTCGGTAACCATGCGCTCGGCGAACTTCTTCACTTCGGCGTTCTTCGACTTCTTGAGCGCGAGTTGCCCGGCGTCGACGTCGACTTGATTCGCCGCGACGACGATCGCCGCGATCTTCGCGTCGGACAGAGCCGGTCCAGCAGGCGCCGGCTCGGGCGCGGGAGCTGGGGCCGGCGCTTGCTCCGTTACAGCGGGCGCAGACGGCGGCGGCGCGGACGTGGATTCCTTCTTCTTGCACGCCGGCGTAAACGACATGCAAAAGAGAAAGAGCGCAGATGCAACAAACCAACGTGCTCTCATCGTGTTCTCCAGATGCGTGGTGACACTGCAATGGAGAGTGACCGGCGCCGAAACGTGACAGACGTCAGTGCTCTTGTTCGTTTTCCCAGTCGCGAGACATTCTGAAGATGCCGAAGAACATGCCGAACCCGAGCACGACGAACGTGACGCCGCCGAGCAGGCTCGCGGCAGAGAACTGACCGTTGACGACACCGAGCATGAAGCCAGCGGCCGCCATCAGTGGGAGCAGAACGAGACACAACACAGCTGCCATGCAGCAGTGCATTGCGATGTTCGTGCCGGCTGCGGCTAGACGGACAGGCTCCTGAATCGCGAGCGCGTGTTGTCTTTCCGAGAACGAGCGGCTCGAAAAGAGAACGGCTCAGGCTCGACCGTGCAACCGCAGCCGGGTCGCGAGCCGGTGCAAATTCCCGCGCTGCAACCCGAGCCGACGCGCGGCTTCTGCCCAGTTGCCGTCGCATTCGCGGACGGTCGTGCTGATCAGATCCTTCGTGAAACCGTCGACGGCGTCGCGAAGACGAGGCGCCTTGCCGGAGCTGGTGCGCGCCACCGGCGCAGGATCTGCGAGACCGAGGTCCGCGACGTCGATGAGCACGGTGCCGCCGCGATAACGTTCGGACGCTCGCAGCGAACCGCGCATCAGCGTGTGCTCGAGCTCGCGAACGTTGCCCGGCCAACCATGCTCGCGCAGAACCTTGCGCGCCGCAGGTGCCAGCCGGATCGGACCGACGCCAAGTCGCTCGCGCGCGAGATCGAGAAAGTGCCCGCTCAGCACGCCAATGTCTTCGGGGTGCTCGCGCAGCGGCGGAATGTGCAGCGGGAACACGCCTAGCCGGTACAGCAAGTCCGCGCGAAAGTGCCCCGCCCTGACCTCTTCGCCTAGATCGCGGTTCGTCGCCGCGATGACGCGCACGTCGACGCGCAGTAGCCGATCAGACCCGATCCGCTGGACTTCACCATACTGCAGGGCGCGCAACAGCTTCGACTGGACGGCGAGCGGTAGTTCTCCGACCTCGTCGAGGAAGAGCGTGCCGCCATCGGCCACCTCGAACTTGCCGGCGCGATGATCGACGGCTCCCGTGAACGCACCACGCAAATGGCCGAACAGCTCGCTCTCGGCGAGAGAGTCCGGCAGTGCAGCGCAGTTGACCACGACCATCGGCTTGTCGGCGCGCGACGATTTCGTATGAATCGCCTGCGCGACGAGCTCCTTGCCGACACCGGTCTCACCCGTGATCAGCGCCGTGAGCTCCGAGCGAGCGAGCAGATCGATCTCGCGTCGAACGCGGGCGAGCTGATCGCTAGTGCCGAGGAGGTTCCCTCCCATGCGATCGAGCGCCTCGCGAACGAGCTGACGTGTTTTTCCGGTTTCCGGTGCTCCGAGCTGGGCCAACGCGGATGAGAGCGCGCTCGTCCTGATCGCAGCCCCCGCCAAGGTTGCGAGCATCGAGACGTTCTCGAGGTCGATGCGATCGAAGCAACCGGGCGTCAGCGCGTCGAACACGACCGCTCCGATCACATCGGAATCGACGAGCACCGCGCAGCCCATGCACGAATGCGCACGCGACAGCGCGTCGCCGGCGTGGGCGAACAGGCCATCGAATGGATCGGGCATCCCGGTGTCATCGAAGCGAACCGGCGCCCGCGCCTCTCTGATGCGCGCGAGTCGAGGGTGGTCATCAGGATGATAACGACGAGCGATCGCCTCCGCGCGAAGTCCGTCGACCGCGATGGGGACGAATGCACCTTCGTCCATCCGCAAGAGCACGACGGAATCACACGGGATCATTCGGCGTGCGAGCGCGAGGAAACGCTGATAGCGCTCGGACGGGGTCAAGTCGGCGGCGAGATCCGATGCGAACTGCAGCAGCGGTTCCAGCATGTTGTTATCGGATCGATAGCTCCGGACGGCGTCGGTGCAGCGTGGCCGATTGTCGCGCCCGCGAACGGTGCACATTGCTTGCAACACAAACGATCTATGCAGCAGGACCACGAGCAACTCGACCTGGAACTGGGACGTCTCGCGCAGGCTCTACGGGGCGGCGATCACATGCTCGCGTGCCTCCAGCTGGCCGAATTCGCGTTGAAGCTCGACATCTACATCCGGCGTGAAGAGCGCGCTCTGTCGTTTGCTCATCGCTGCGTCGGGGCGCCGCCGCGCGCGGTCACGATCATTCAACGCGAGCACGCCAGCTTGCGCGAGCTCGTCGCATCGATCGCGAGCGCCCTCGACCGCGCCGACGATCGCCGCGGCGTCGAGATGATAGGCAAGCTGCGAAGCGTGCTGTTGTTCCACATGGTCAAGGAGCAGCTCGTTCTCTTCGAGCGCACCGCAGCCGAAACTTGGTAAGCGTCACCTAGTGCCGATGCGTTGAAGGGCCGCGCTTGGTGCGGTGTCCGCCCACGGCTTCGATCTGGATCGCGAGCTTGCCGATGTGGTGCTCGTGCACGTCGCGCAGCGCCTGCGCGGTTGCATCGAGCGGATAGACCTTCGATAGCTCGACGTGCAACGGACGACGTGCAGCGAGCTGGTTCAGCTGAGCGAACGCTTCTGGCGATTCCTCGCCATTGAAGCTCGCGCGATTCACGCCCTTCGGAACCTCAGGTGCCGGTTGGACGCCATTTGGCCACGCGACCTTGCCCCCTTTCACGACGAGCTCGAGCTCATTCTTCCAGCCATGGCCGCCCGCAAACACGAGCGCGCCATCGAATCCATCGGGTGCGAACTCGCGAAGCTCGCGCAGCAACGTCTTGCTGTGTCCCTCTGCGACGGCATCGGCGCCGAGTCGTTTCACCAGCTCCACGCCATCATCCTTCGATGCAACCGCAAACACGCGCAGCCCGAGCGCCTTCGCGAGCTGGACCGCCACGTGACCGACACCGCCGCTCGCGCCGAAGATGATCAGGCTCTGTCCTTCGGAGAGATTTAGCTCGTCGAGCCCGGCGAGCGCCGTGATCCCCGAGACCGCTAGCGCACCCGCTTCTTCGAACGAGACGGAGTCCGGGACGAGCGCGATCTCACGTTCGTTGATCGAAATGTACTCGGCAAAGAAGCCGCCCTTCGCATTGCCGAGCCCCCAGCCATACACGCGATCGCCGACGGCAAAGTTCTCGACGTCGTCGCCAACCGCGACGACCGTACCTGCTCCATCGGAGCCAACCACACGCGGAAACCGCGGCTTGACATCCTGGAACGAACCGTCGACGAGATCCGGATCCCACGCACCGACGCCCGCCGTCGCCACTCGCACGAGAACATCGTGCTTACCCACGCGCGGTACCGGCAACACCTCGGTATGAACGACCTCGGGCGGTCCGAACCTGTCCATCGCCGCCGCTCTCATCGTTGTCGGGATCTCTCGCGCTGTCGCCATGCGAACCTCCGCATCCAAGCGCTGCAATCTCAAGACCCTGAGCACACTGCCGTTGCCTGAACGCATGTTCAGATCGAGAATCGAACGATGCTGGCGCCGCGGATGTGCTGCCTCGATCTCGACACGTTCTTCGTGTCCGTCGAGCGGCTCCTCGATCCGAGCTTGCGCGGAAAGCCGGTTGTCGTCGGTGGGCGTCGCGGCGGACGCGGCGTCGTGACGTCGGCGAGCTACGAGGTGCGTGCGTTCGGCGTGCGATCCGGCATGTCGATCCGCGAGGCGTCGGAGCGCGCGCCGCACGACACCGTGTTCGTGCCCGGACACCATGACGAGTACACGAGCTACTCGAAGCGAGCGCGAGACATCGTCGAGCGATTCAGTCCCGTCGTCGTCGCCGCCAGCATCGACGAGCACTACCTCGACTTTCGCGGCTGCGAGCGACTGTACCGCCGGCATGGCGACGCCGACGACGACGCGACGATCCTGCGCGTCGTGCGCGAGATGACGAAGGCGATCGAGAGCGAGCTCGGCCTCCCGGCGAGCGCCGGCATCGCCACGAGCAAGCCGATGGCAAAAGTCGCGAGCGGGCTCGCGAAGCCAAACGGCGTCCTGCTCGTGGCGGCAGGCACCGAGGCTGCGACGCTGGCGCCGCTGCCAACACGCAAGCTGCCCGGCATCGGCCCCGTATCCGAGACGCGATTGCGTGCGATCGGCGTCGAGACACTCGGCCAGCTCGCCGCAGCGCCCGACACGATGCTTCGCCGCATCTTCGGCGCGTACACCGGCTCGATCCTGCTTGCCGCGCGCGGCGGCGGAACCGACGACCTCGGCCGCGAGCGACCTGCATTCCGCGAGCACGATCCGCACGGTGTCGTCGCCGGCACGATCTCGAACGAGCGCACGTTCGTCGAGTCGAACGCGGAGACCGCGCATGTCGTGCTGTCGGGACTATGCGAGCGCGTGTGCTCGCGTGCGCGCCGGCGTGGTGTCGTCGCCGGCCAGGTCACGCTCAAGCTCCGTTACACCGACTTCCATACGATCACGCGCGCGCGCTCGATCACACCCACGAGCGTCGACGTCGAGATGCATCGCATCGTGCTCGAGCTGTATCGCGAAGCGCGCACACGACCGTTGCCGATTCGCCTGCTCGGCGTCGCGGTCGCGAAGCTTCGTCTCGACACGGTGCAGCTGCCGTTGTTCGATGCAGGCGAACGCCGCGGCATCGTCGTCGATCGCGTACGCGACAAGTTTGGCTACGACGCCGTTCATCTCGCGACCACACTCTCGCGCGGTCGTCGCCGTTAGGCGGGCGAAGACGTGACCGACGCGCCGGTATGCGTGTACCCCCAGACGCGGCGGCTGCGGTCGTCGAAAGCGCTGCGAGCGGCGGGAATCTTCTCGACGAGTGCGGGCGGCAGCATCGCGAACACCTGCTCGAGCACCGTGCTCGCGAGGCCGGCCGTGCTCCACGCGAAGCCCTCGGCGTACATCGCGAGCGCGTCATCGCTCGGCGGCAACGGGAACTGCTTCGCGGCGCGCAGATGCGGAATGACCGCGGCCTCCTCGGCGTCGAGGTGCTCGGCGAGCAATGCCGCGAGCGACGCGATCACATCTTGCGCCGCAGCGCGCTGGTTCGCGAGGTCGGCAAACACCTGGTCGCCGCGCTCGAGTAGCGGATCGATCGCGCGATGCTGCTCGTCGAGCTTGTCGATCGCTGCAGCCAGCTCGGGGTGCTTGGCGCGCATGTCGGGAAACAGCCCGGTGTCTTCGACCGTGTGATGACCGTGCAGCGCGCCGCGGAACCGCGTCCACTCCTCCCGAAGCACATCGACGACGCGCGTCGTTTCCGCCAGCGCCTTCGCGAAGCACGCCACGTCACGGTGGAACGCGTGGTGCGAGGTCATGATCATCGTGGCCATCGAGGCCGTGCCGTCGTCGTTGAGGAGCTTGGTGGGCATCGGATTCTTACCTTTCGCCTACACGACGAATGACGACGGCCGCGTTCGACATGCCGCGTGAACTTTTCTGCTAAGTCCG
>DASUFX010000116.1:0-8928 GCA_036274355.1 Kofleriaceae bacterium
GAAGCGAACGACGTGATCGTTCTCGCCCACACGCGGAGCAGCGCGCCGGTCGCGTATGAGGTCGCGACGCGCCTCGGCCTCCCGCTCGAACTGTTCGATCACGGCAGTCATGTCGCCGACAAGACCGTGCTCTTGATCGACGATGGCGATGACGCCCGAGGGATGGTGCGCTCGATCAGCGAGCTGCGCGAACGCGCTGCCGTGATGGTCGTTGCGGCCACCGCGGTCGCATCACCAGCGGTCTACACGATGCTTCGCACGGCCGCCGATCACGTGTCGTGCATCCTGTCGCCGCAGCACATCTACTCGGTGCAGGCGTGGTTTGCCGACTTCGAGCCGCCAAACGACGAGGAGATCCAGCAGTTACTGGCCGCGGCGGCCCAGAATCTCTTGCTATTGCGACGCAGCAATTTTCTGACGTCCGGCGTTGACACGTAGCGTTACCGTACATAGGGTACCTACCGAACGGTCGGTAGGTGACTATGCACTCGCTCGACGTGTTACGAAAGCTCGGTGAATTCGCGGTCCTCCAGCGAAAGTCCGAAGCTGCGTCGGATCCTCGAACGCGCTGCTCGATTGATTTTCGAGAAGGGCTACGAGGGCACGAGCATGCAGGACATCGCCGATGCCTGCGGGCTCACGAAGGCTGGGCTGTATCACCACGTGGCAACGAAGGAAGTGCTCCTGATCGAGATCATGGAGTACGGGATGGATCTGTTCGAGGAGGTTGTCCTCGCGCGGGCCGAGCCCATCCGCGATCCGCTCGAGCGCTTGAAGAAGACGATGGCGTGCAACATCGAGCTCGTCACGACGGACTCTTCGAAAGAAGTGACGATCATCCTGCACGAGCATCAGACGCTCACCGGCGAAGCGCAGAAGAAGATCAACGGTCGCAAGAAGCGCTACGTGCGGTTCTTGGAGGATGCGTTCAAGCAGGCGATGGCCGCCGGGCAGATTCGCAACGTCGATCCGACGCTCGCGTCGTTCTCGTTCCTCGGTACCGTGTTGTGGACGTACAAGTGGTACAGGCCGGATGGCCGGCTCACACCACAGCAGCTCTCCGACGGCACCATCGATCTGTTCTTCAACGGGCTCGTTGCCTAGGCGGTGACTCGTGACCCGGTGGGTTCGCCTCGACGAGGCGGCCGCCGCGGTGCCCGATGGCGCGTGGATCGCGCCGGGCGGCTTCATGCTCGGTCGCGCGCCGATGGCGCTGATCTTCGCGCTGATCCGCGCGGAGAAACGACTGCGCGTGATCTCGCTGCCGAACCCGCTCCCGGCGGAGATGCTCGTGGCGACAAATCTTGCCGCGCGCGTCGAGCTGTTGTTTGCGGCGCTGACGCTCGCGAACCGCGTGCGACCGATGCCTGCGCTCAAGCGCGCGATCGAGCGCGGCGAGGTGCCCTGGGCCGAGCACGACGGCTATCGGATCGTGCAGCGGCTTCGCGCCGCAGCCATGGGGCTGCCATTCCTGCCGGCACCCGACGCCGATGTGTCCGAGCTGTCGACGCTCGAGCCACCGTCGTACACGCTCGATCCGTTTACCGGAGCGCGCGTACCGGTCGAGCGCGCGTTTCATCCCGACGTCGCCCTCGTGCACGCGCACGCGGCCGATGACGCCGGCAACCTCTACATCGAAGATCCGACGACGGACCTGCTCGTCGTCGGCGCTGCGCATCGCGTGATCGCGACCGCCGAGGTCCGCGTGCGGCAACTGACGCGCGTCACCGTGCCGGCGTTTCAGGTCGACGTCGTCGCCGAGGCGACGGGTGGTGCGTGGCCGACGGGCTGCGTCGGTCTCTATCCACACGACGAGAAGGCGCTGCTCGCGTATCTCGCGGCATCGGAAGCGGGCGAGGGCGCCGACTGGATCCAGTCGGTGTTGCAAGGACGCATCCCGCTGCGAGGTGCTGCGTGATCACGCCCGCCGAGCGGCTCGTCGCGCAGATGGCTGGCGAGATTCACGACGGCGCGGTCGTCGCGACCGGTGTCGCGTCGCCACTTGCCGTGCTCGCGATTGCCGTCGCCCGCGCGACCCATGCGCCACGGCTGACATACATCGCGTGCGTCGGCTCGCTGAACCCGAACGTCACGAGGCTGTTCGGTTCGAGCGAAGACCTCGCGTACCTCGACGGGCGCGAAGCCGAGATCTCGATTCCTGATCTGTTCGATCACGCGCGGCGCGGCCGCGTCGACACGGTGTTCTTCGGCGCAGTCGAAGTCGATGGCGAAGGCCGCACGAACCTGTCTGCGGCTGGGCCGCTCGCGAGCCCGAAGATCAAGTTCCCCGGCGTCGTCGGCGCATGCTCGCTGCGCCGCTGGTGCAAGAATCCGGTGCTTGTCGTGCCGCGGCAGAACGCGCGCTGCTTGGTTCCGCGCGTCAACGTGACGAGTACCGAGGACGTTCGGCGTACGCGCCTGCTCACCGACCTCGCGGTGTTCTCGATCGGCGAGGGCGGCGCGATCCTCGAAGCGATTGCACCGCATGCGTCGCTTGCCGACGTGCGCGTGCGCACGGGCTTCGCGTACGGCGAGGCGGCGCCGATCGCACACTTCACCGATCCCGACGCGGACGTGCTCGCTGCGATCCGCCGCATCGATCCCGACAACCTGCGTGACGAGCTGGTCGGCCAGCTCAACTGAAAGAGGATGCCATGGAAGCGGTAGTGCTCTCACAATTCGGCTCGGCGCATTACCTCGCGATGCAATCGGTTCCCGATCCGCATCCGGGACCCGGCGAAGTGCTGCTGCGCGTTCGCGCATGCGGCGTCTGCTATCACGACGTGATCAATCGCCGCGGCAGCCTGCCACGCACGTCGGTGCCGGCGATCCTCGGCCACGAAGTTGCCGGTGAGGTGATCGAAGTCGGTGCCGGTGTGACGAGCTGGAAGGTCGGCGATCGCGCCGCGACGCTACAACGACTGTCGTGCGGTGACTGCGCGGTGTGCCGATCCGGGCGTCCGAGCCTCTGCAAGCACGACAATCGCTTCTTCGGTGAAGAGCTCGCAGGCGGCTACGCGACGAAGATGGTCGCGCCGATCGCTGGCATCGGTCGCGTGCCCGACGGCATGTCGTGGGCCGTCGCCGCGACGGTGTGCTGTACGGCAGGCACCGCGGTTCACGTCGTGCGAACGCGCGGCCGCGTGAAGAAGGGCGAGACCGTGCTCGTAACGGGTGCGAGCGGCGGCGTTGGCCTGCAGACCGTGCAGCTCGCGCGGCTCGACGGCGCACACGTGATCGCGGTGACGTCGAGCGCCGACAAGGTGGAAGCGCTTCACAACGCAGGTGCTCACGAGGTCGTCGTGTCGCCGGACCTCGACTTCTCGCGCCAGGTGCGCAAGCTCACCGGCGGCGATGGCGTGCAGGTCGCGATCGAGATCGTCGGCAGCGCGACGTTCGCGCAGACGCTGAAGTCGATGATGCCCGGCGGTCGTGTCGTCGTCGTCGGTAACCTCGAGTCGGGAACGATCGATCTCAATCCCGGCCTCGTCATCGTGAAGGAGCTCGAAATCATCGGCGCCTACGCGACGACACAGCAGGAGCTCGAGACCGCGCTCCAGCTCACGCACGCCGGTCTACTCACCCCGTTTGTCACCGAAGTGCTCCCGCTGCGCGAAGCCGCGAGTGCACATGTTCGGCTCGAGAATCGCAAGGTTGCGGGTCGCCTCGTGCTCAGCCCCGACATCTGAAAGGAACGCATATGAAGATTCGAGTTGGAATCGACGCCATGGGCGTGGCTGTGCCCCGCCGCTACATCGACATCGAAGACCTCGCGCGCGCGCGCGGCGTCGAGCCGGCAAAGTACACGGCGGGGCTAGGTGCACGTGAAATGGCGGTCGCGGAGCCGGGCGAAGATACCGTGTCGCTCGCAGCCGAAGCGGCGCGTCGCGCACTGGCGGTCGCCAAGCTCGACGGCAACGACCTCGGCCTGCTCGTCGTCGGCACCGAGACCGGGGTCGATCACTCCAAGCCCGTGGCTTCGTACGTACACGGTTTGCTCGACCTGCCGCGCACGATGCGCGTCTATGACACCCAGCACGCCTGCTACGGTGGCACCGCCGGTTTCATGACCGCGCTCGAGTGGATCGCGTCGGGCTCGGCTGCTGGCAAGAGCGCACTCGTGATCTGCTCCGACATCGCGCGCTACGGCATCAACACCGCCGGCGAGCCAACGCAAGGTGCAGGCGCGGTCGCGATGGTGATCAGCGACAGCCCCGGCATGCTCGAAGTCGACGTCGGCATCTCGGGCACGTCGAGCACGCACGTTCACGATTTCTGGCGTCCGCTCGGTCTGCGCGAGGCGCAGGTCGACGGCCACTACAGCGTGCAGTGCTATCTCGACGCGCTCGCCGGTGCGTATCGCGGCTGGAAGCAGCAAGCGATCGCGCGCGACATCGTGCGCGGCGGCGGCGATCATCGCGACATTGTCAGCGAGAAGCTCGCGCGCATCTGCTACCACGTGCCGTTCTGCAAGATGGCGAAGAAGGCGCACCTCCACGTGCGCCAGTGCGATCTCGAAGACACGCGCGCAGCGTGGGACTCGGCGGCCGAAGAGCAGAAGGCAGCAGTGAGCTTCAAGCAGCAGGTCGAACCGTCGCTCGCGGTGTGCGCGCGCGTCGGCAACATCTACACCGGCTCGCTCTACCTCGCGCTCGCGGGATTGCTCGATAGCCAGGCGCCCGCGCTCTCTGGCAAGCGCATCGGCCTGTTCTCGTACGGTAGCGGCTGCACGAGCGAGTTCTTCTCCGGCATCGTTGCCGCGCGCGCCGCTGAACGTGTCGCTGCCGCGCCGCTCGCCGAAGTGCTTGCGGGCCGCGAGCGCATCCCGATCGCAGAGTACGAGAAGATCATGGCGCTGACTGCACCACTCACGGGCACGCCACACGCGGGCGCGTTCCGCTACAGCGGTACCGTCGAGCATCGCCGGCAGTACACGCGAGCCTGATGGCACGCGCCAACAGGCGCGGTTCGATACGTGAATGTAGGTCTACTGAAAGAATCCGCGACATAGCTCTCGCGATCGGTCGGCATATGCGGTGCAGTCGGCTGACCGCGGAGGGCCCATGCGTCTCATCTCGAGCTTCGTTGTACTCGCCGCGATGATCGCAACCGCGGAAGCGGCGCTGACGCCGGTCGATGGCTTTGGCAGTAACCCGGGCGCGCTCGACATGTACGAGTACGTGCCGGCCAACCTGCCGAGTGGTCGGCCGCTCGTCGTCGTGATGCACGGCTGCACGCAGATGGCATCGGGCATGGAGGCGGCGGGCTGGAATGCGCTCGCCGACAAGTATCAGTTCGCGGTGCTCTACCCGCAGCAGCGCAACGCGAACCAGCAGCTCGGCTGCTTCACCTGGTATGCCGCGAGCGACATCGATCGCGATGCCGGCGAAGCGCAGTCGATGGTGCAGATGGTCGACAAGATGATCGCGATGCATGGCATCGACAAGAACCGCGTCTACGCGACCGGTCTCTCTGCCGGCGCCGCGTTCACCGCCGTGCTGCTCGCCGCCTATCCCGATCGCTTCCGTGCGGGCAGCATCATGGCCGGCGTGCCATACAAGTGCGCGACCGACGTGTCGTCGGGATCGAGCTGCGCGTCGAGCGGCGTGATGAAGACACCGGAGCAGTGGGGCGCGCTCGTGCGCGACGCATTCCCGAGCTTCACGGGCACGTATCCGCGCGTTCAGATCTGGCACGGCTCGGCCGACCACACGGTCGCCACCGCCAACGCAACCGAGCTCGTCAACCAGTGGACGAATGTGTGGGGCACAGATCAGACCGCTGACGCGACCGAGATGATCAGCACCGCGATGCGCACGCAATACAAGGCGGGCGACAAGGTTGCGGTCGAGCTCTACCTCATCGCCGGCATGGGCCACGCGATCGCGACTGGCTCCGACGCGATCGGCGACTGTCCGGCGACGTCCGGCGCGTTCTTCACGGACGAGAAGATCTGCTCGACGCTGCGCGCGGCCGAGTTCTTCGGCCTGCTCGGCAGTGGCAGCGGTAGTGGCAGTGACGGCGACGGTGACGGCAACGGCGATGGCAACGGTGATGGCAACGGCAGCGACAACGATGCCTCGTCGGGCGGCTGCAGTGCGGGTGGCAACGCGGGGCTCGCGGTCATTGCAGCTTTTGCGCTCGTCGGATTCGTGCGCCGGCGCCGTTCGTAACTGCGCAGCGACCGGCTTCACGGTACGCTTGGCGTAACAGCGGGACTTCGGGCCCGTGACTCTCCTCCTTACTGTCGGACATCCGGGCCGACGCTGGATTCAGGAACCAGGAGAAGCCATGCGTTTTAATCCGACCGCGTACACGGTGCGCGGCGAGCACTCGCTCGTCGTCGCCTTCCTCGATCTCAAAGGGTTCGCCGCGCAGAGCGCGCGCATCACCGATCGCGAGATCGCCGACGGTATCGACGGCTACTACTCGCGCGTCGCCGAGCGCGTCACCAAGGCCGGCGGCTACGTCGTCAAGTTCATCGGCGACGGCGCTCTGATCGTGTTTCGCAGCGAAGCGGCCGACATGGCCATCGAGACCTTTCTCGCGCTCAAGTCCGAGCTCGACGACTGGCTCGAGCAGCTCGGCTGGAGCTGCACGCTCACGATCAAGATTCACGTCGGTGACGTGATCGTCGGCCCGTTCGGCGGCCGGCTCGACGTGATCGGCCGCGAGGTCAACACGACGGCGATGCTCGACTCGACGGGCGTCGCGCTATCCGTGCCGGCGTTTCGCGCGCTCGGACCGGAGATGCGGCAGCGCTTCAAGAAGCACACGCCTCCGGTCACGTACATCCGCCACGAAGATCCGCGGCGGTTCCGTTACCGCCCGGCTTAGCGGCGCACGAACGGATTGCCGCGCGCCTCGTCGCCGAGCTTCGTCGTCGGGCCATGGCCCGGAATCACGACGGTGTCGAGACTCCGCGTGTACAGCCGCTCTTTGATGGAGCGCTGGATCAATGCGCTGTCGCCGCCGGGCAGGTCGGTGCGACCGATGCTGCGCCGGAACAGCGTGTCGCCGGAAAACATCAGCGGGTCACCCAATGTGGGATCGACGATCTCGAAGCAGACCGATCCGGGCGTGTGACCTGGCGTGTGGATCACGCTGAGCTTCCGCTTGCCGAGGACGATCGTGTCGTTGTCCTGGATCCAGCGTTCGACCGGCAACGTGTCGCGCGGCTTCCAGTTGAACATCGCCGCCTGCATCGCGAAGCCGTCGTACAGGAACGCGTCGCCTTTGTGCAGACAGATCTCGCCGCCGTGCTCTTCTTTGACGTCGCGCGTGCAGTAGATGTGATCGAGGTGCGCGTGCGTGTGGATGATCGATCGCACCCTGAGATCGTACGCTTTGATGATCTCCGCGATGCGGTCGGTCTCGCCGCCTGGATCGATCACGACGGCGTCTTTCGTATCGGCGCACGCGAGCACGGTGCAATTGCACTCGAACGGACCGGCGGGAAACGTCTCGCGCAACAACATCAAGGCACGTCGGCAAGCACCTGGCTGGGGTGTTCGGCGGGTTTCACTTTGGGATACGCCTTCACGATCTTGCGGTCCGGACCGATCAGGTACGAGATCCGGCGCGCGTACTGGTCGGCGGATGCGTCGTACGCGTCGTAGGCCTTGCCGTCGTCTTTCGAGAAGCTGAGCAGCTTGTACGGGTACTTGAACTTGTCGGCGAACGCTTTGTTTGCGGCGGGGTCGTCGTAGCTGGCACCGAGCACGACCACGTTCTTGGCGGAGAACTCTTGGATTCGATCACGGAATCCATTGCCTTCGATCGTTCAACCAGGTGTGTCGGCCATTGGATAGAACCAGAGCAGCACATATTGACCGGCGAAATCGGACAGCTTCACGTGCGTGCCGTCGTGCGCCGTGGCTGCAAAGTCTGGAGCGAGCTCGCCTTCGGAAAGCATGCCTGGAGCGTACGCCAAGTCGGAGGCAGACGTTGCGAGTTTTCCTGAAGGCACGTTCACTGCACGATGTACTGACCGTGAAGACCCGATCGCTCCCGAAGCGCGCGCTCGTCGGGTTCGGGATCGCTATGGTGGCGGCGCTGGTCTTCGTCCTCCTCATGAAGGAGGTGCTCGAGGGCAATGCCGACGCATTCGACCGGCGATGGGCGCTGGCGATCCATGACCGGCTCGCAACGCCCATCCTCACGTGGTTCTTGATCGGCGTGACGTACGTCGGCAGCGGCTGGGGCGTCGTCGCGGTGATCGCGGTCATGACGCTCGCGTTGTATCGCCAGCATCATTGGCGGACCGGGCTCATCCTGTTGTGCGACGCGCTCGCAGCCGAGGTGCTGATGCGCATCCTCAAGGCCTACGTCGAGCGACCGCGGCCTACGCTATTCGACGAGATCACGCGCCCCGAGACCTGGAGCTTCCCGAGCGGTCACGCGCTGACCGCGATGGCCGTCTACGGAGGTATCGGAGCGGTCTTCATCACCCTGTATCCGGCACGCCGACTCCCGATCATCATCGCGACCGCGGTGTGGGTCTTCTTGATTGGCTTTTCGCGCGTGTACTTAGGCGTGCACTGGCCGACCGACATCGTGGCTGGTTGGGCCGCCGGTGTTCCATTGCTGATAGTCACTGTTCGCCTGTTGCACCGAAAGGAGCGCCTGAAAATCGGTCGCCCGCTACCCGGATGAATGTATATTCACCTCCGTGAGCGTGAGTTCAGTTCGCAACCAGCTCCGGTCGCAATTACGCGAGTCGGTGAGCACGGCGATCCTCGAAGCCGCCGAGGACCTGATCGCCGCGAAGGGGTTGCAGGGCGCTCCGCTGCTCCAGATCGCGAAGAAGGCCGGGGTCGCGGTCGGGACGCTCTACAACTACTTCGAGGATCGCGATGCGCTGATCCGCGCGCTGTTCGAAATGCGCCGGGCGACGCTGTGGCCGCAGCTCCGTGCCGCTGTCGCGAG